>NZ_JAFLNG010000063.1 GCF_017427025.1 Streptomyces sp. FH025 | reverse complement strand
TCATCGGCTGGCGGGGCTACGGTGACGCCCAAATCGGCGTGCAGGCCGTGCAGGACACAACTGGGGGCAGTGGTGGCACAGCGGAAGACCAAGCGGGGACCGACGGCGAGCTCCGCGATCATGTTCGGCGAGGAGATCCGCTTCGCCCGGGAGCAGATGGGCTACACGCAGGAGGACTTGGGCAAATTCCTGCACTGCGACCGGACGGTGATCTCGCGGACGGAGAGCGGGCGGCGGAAGCCTCCGGTGGAGGAAGTCGAGGAGCTCGGCCGGCTGTTGAACACCGGCGATCTGCTGATGCGGTTGTACGGCCGGGTGGACTGGGACGCTTCGATCGAGCACCCGGACTGGTTCGAGGAGTACGTGGACCAGGAGGCCATCGCCGTTGGGATGCGGGCGTACCAGGACGGCGTGATGCACGGCCTGTTGCAGTGTCGGCAGTACGCGCATGCGCTCTTCGCCAATAGCCCCGCAGCGGGTAGCCCGGAGGAGGTCGAGGAGCTGACCAGAGCGCGACTGAGTCGGCAGAGTCGTTATCTCGTGCCTGACGGGCCGCTGTTGCTGGTCATCCTCGACGAGAGCACCCTCCGTTCGGTCGTGGGCGGTCCAGGGGTGATGAGATGCCAGATGGAGCACCTGTTGAAGGTGGCTCAGCTCTCGAACGTCGTCATCCACGTGGCCCCGTTTGCGAATCGGCGCGCTCGCATCAACACCGCTATGGTGTTGCTGGAGCTGCCGGACGGGCGGCGCTTGGTCTACTCGGAGAGCCTGGATCGAGGGCATCTGAGCGGTGATCCAGCCAGTGTGGCCAAGCATCAGCGTCGCTATGACCAGCTCCGGGGCGAATGCCTGTCAGAGAGCGACTCGCTTCGGCTGATCTCCGAGGCGCTGGAGGGATTCAAGGATGATGAGCAACGAGCTCGCCGCAGCCGTCTGGCGGAAGAGCAGCTACAGCGGCGACAACGGCGGCAACTGCGTCGAGGTGGCCCCTGGATTCCTCCCCGGCGCAGTCCCAGTGCGTGACTCCAAGGACCCGCACGGCCCGGCCCTCGTTTTCCCGGCCTCCGCCTGGGAAGCCTTCGTGACGGCCGTCCGCGAGGGCGACTTCCCGGCGTAGACCCTCCAAGGAGCTGGCTGTGTTGACCTGGCGCAAGAGCAGCTACAGCGGCACCAATGGCGGCAACTGCGTCGAAGTGGCCTCCGGCCTCCCCGGCGCAGTCCCGGTCCGCGACTCCAAGGACCCGCACGGCCCGGTCCTCGTCTTCCCCGCCTCCATCTGGGAGTCCTTCATCGCCGCCGTCCGCGCTGGTGAACTCCCGGCGTGACGATCACCGACTTGCTGACCGCCAAGGGTGTCCAGCCGATCCGTTCTCTCGATGACCTCCAGGCTGACACCTTCGAGTCGGATGAGGAGCTTGAGGAGTTCCTGGCCTTCTACCGGGCCGAGCGCCAACGCGACCTGGGATGACAGGCGCCGACCGTCCATCCCGGGGTGGTCAGAAGCACCCCTCCAGATGGTCTATGCTTAACCCATCACCCAGATGCGCGGGTGGCGGAATAGGCAGACGCGCTGGATTCAGGTTCCAGTGCCCGAAAGGGCGTGGGGGTTCAACTCCCCCCTCGCGCACAGAGAACGGCCGGTCGATCTTCGGATCGACCGGCCGTTTTGCTTTGGTGGACGTGGGTGGTGGGGCCCGGGCGACACGACGACACCGGGAGGCTCGGGTCTTCACCCGCTCCGGCGGAGTGTGGAGGATCACACCCGTACGTGTTCGCCGACCGGAAGGACGATCTCCGTGTCCACCGCCCCTCAGGCAGCCACCATGCGTGCCGTCCAGCTCTCCGGCCCCGGGCCGGTGGAGCACCTCCACGTGCGCGAGTTGCCGATCCCCTCCGCCCGGGACGGCTGGGTGCGCATCCGGGTCGAGGCGTTCGGCCTCAACCGGTCCGAGCTGCACACCCGCCTCGGCCTCGCCGAGGGCGTCACCTTCCCCCGGGTGCCCGGCATCGAAGCGGCCGGTGTGGTCGATGCCGCCCCCGACGGCAGCGGGCTGGCCCCTGGCCAGAAGGTCGTCGCCATGATGGGAGGCATGGGCCGCACCTTCGACGGCGGCTACGCCGAGTACACGCTGGTGCCGCTCACCCAGGTGATCCCGATCGACACCGACCTGCCCTGGGAGACCGTCGGCGCCCTGCCCGAGATGATCCAGACCGCCCACGGATCGCTCACCACGGGCCTCGATCTGACGCCGGGGCAGACCCTGCTGATCCGCGGCGGCACCTCCTCCGTCGGGCTGGCCGCCGCCGCCCTCGCGAAGGCCCGGGGCGCCACGGTCCTGGCCACCACCCGCCGCCCGGACCGCCTCGACGACCTCGCCCGCCGCGGCATCGACCACCCGCTCCTGGACACCGGAGAGATCGCCGACGCCGTCAGGGCGTTGTACCCGCAGGGCGTCGACGCGGCCCTCGAACTCGTCGGCACCCCCACCCTGCCCGACACCCTGCGCAGCCTCCGCGTCCACGGCACGGCCTGCTTCACCGGGATGCTCTCGAACGAGTGGACCGTCAAGGAGTTCTACCCGATCTCCTACCTGCCCAACGGCGTTCGGCTCACCGCCTACGGCGGCGACGCCGGCGACCTGCCTCAGGACGTCCTCCAGGGGGTCCTCGACGCCATCGCCGCCGGCCGTCTCGACATCCCCGTCCATCATGTCTACGACGGCCTCGACGAGATCCGCCGGGCGCACACCGACATGGAGCACGGCAACGCCGCCGGCAAGCTCGTCGTCCGCGTCCACCACGCGTGACCAGGGCCGCTCGCCCCTCACGCAACCGTGAGGGGCGGCGCGAGGCGGGGTTCAGCGGCAGAGGGCCGTGTCCACGACGCCTTCGAGGTGCTCCGTGACTGCCGGATCGTCCGGGATGGCGGTCACGGCGATGTTGACGGCGCGGCCGTCGTCGGTGGCTCCGCCCCGGGTCTCGTACCCGGGGATGTCGCCGCCGTGGCCCCAGTAGACGCCTCCGCACGACAGCGGCCTGCTGATGAGCCCGAGCCCGTAGCCGGCGCCGGTGTCTCAGATGGGGACGGTGGTGCGCATCTGGGCGAGCTGGGCCGCCGGGAGGAGGCGGCCGGCGAGGAGCGCGGTGAGGAAGCGGTTGAGGTCGGCGTTGGTGGAGATCATCTGGCCGGCGGCCCAGCCCGCGGAGGGGTCCAGCTCGGTGATGTCGCGCAGGGGTCCGTTCTCCACCTCCCGGTGGTAGCCCTTGGGGTGGGGTTCCCGGATGGTCCTGTCGCCGGCGGCGGGGAAGTAGGTGTGGCGCAGCCCGATGCGCTGGACGACGCGCCGGTCGATCTCCTCGGCGAGGGGCCTGCCGGTGACCTTCTGGACGATCAGGCCGGCCAGCACGTAGTTCGTGCTGCTGTACGCGAACTTCGCCCCGGGTGCGAAGTCGGCCTTGTGCCTGAGGGCCAGGTCCAGGAGGTCGCGGGGTTCGAAGTACCGCTGCTGGATGGTGGTTTCGTCGATGTCGCCCTCGTAGTCGGGCAGGCCGCTGGTGTGCTGGAGGATCTGGCGGACGGTGATGTGGCGTCCGTCGATCCCGTCCCCGCGGACGAGGCCCGGCAGGTAGGTGTCGACCTTCTCGTCCAGGCCGACCTTCCCCTCGCCGACCAGTTGCAGCACGACCACCGCGGTGAACGTCTTGGTGTTGCTGCCGATCCGCACCTGGCCGTCCCCGGGCACCTTCGAACCGGTGGCCAGGTCGCCGACCCCGGCGGTGTAGGTGCGGGTGCGGCCCGTACGGTCCGTGACGCTCGCCAGCGCGGCGGGCAGGCCGTCGGAGCGCACCAGCGCGTCCAGGCCCTGCTGGACGGTGCCCGGCCCGGCGGTGGCGGCGGCGGATGCGGCAGCCGGAACCAGGGTGCCCATCGTCAACACGCCGATGGCCACGGCGACCGCCGCCGAAAAGAACCGTCCCCGCCCGGGCAGGCGAAAGTCCTGTTCACGCATGCGTCAACTCCCTTGGAATCATGGGGAAAACATCTGCCACGATCATGGGTTCCGGGGGTGTGGGCGCACATCGCGGAAAGGCGGGAATGAATGCTCCCCCGATCGAGGGAGGTCGCCGACGAGCCGCTCGGCCATACTGACGATCATGATCAGGGGAATCCGGCCGCTGCTGCGCGGCTCCACGTACACGGGTGCGCTGTTCGCCTCTTGCGGCGCGCCGGCGAGCCTCGCACCGCTGCCGGTCCGGGTGTGGGCGTGACGGGCACCGACGCGGCCGTGAGCGCCGTCACCCTCCTGATCGCGGACGACGACGCGGTGACCCGCAGCGGTCTGAGCACGCTGCTCACCGCCCAGCCGGGGATCACGGTGGTCGGGGAGGCCGCCGACGGCGTCGAGGCGGTCGAGCGGGCGCGGCTGCTGCGGCCGGACGTGGTCCTGATGGACGTGCGGATGCCGCGCCTCAACGGGATCGAGGCCACCCGGCAACTGCTCTCCGAGTCGCCAGGGTCGGCCGAACCGCCGAAGGTCGTGGTGATCACCACCTTCGAGAACGACGGCTACGTCACCGCCGCGCTCAGCGCCGGAGCCAGCGGCTTCGTGCTCAAGCGGCTCCCGGTCCCGCAGATCGCGGAGGCGGTGCGGGTGGCGGCCGCCGGCGAGGCGATCCTCTTCCCGGCCGCCCTGCGCCGGATGGTCGCCGCCCGCCCCCTCGGCTCCGCCGAGGCGTTGCCGAGGGCGGCGCTGACGGGGCGGGAGGAGGAGGTGCTGCGGCTGATGGCCACCGGCCTGTCCAACCCGGAGATCGCGGAGTCGCTCAGGGTGAGCCTGGAGACGGTGAAGACCCACGTCGGCAACGTGCTGACCAAGCTCGGCGCGCAGAACCGGACCCACGCGGTGGTGATCGCGTACGAGTCCGGCCTGGTGGTGCCGGGGTTCCCCGGCTGAGCGCGTTCCCGGGCGTGTGATGCCTCCTGGTTCGCATACCGCCGGTCCGGCCTGGGACGATGATCACTGTGCTCGCCGAGCAGCCTGCCCCTACCCGCACTGCCACGTGTGAACGTGGAGCGAAAGGAAGTCCCATGATCTTCATCACGGTCAAGTTCGCGGTCCGCCCCGAGCGCGCCGACGAATGGCTCAGCCTGGTCGACGACTTCACCCAGGCCACCCGCCGCGAGCCCGGCAACCTCTTCTTCGAGTGGTCCCGCAGCGTCGACGACCCCAACGAGTTCGTCCTGGTCGAGGCGTTCCGCGACGGCGATGCGGGCAAGGAGCACGTGGAGTCCGCGCACTTCACCAAGGCGATGGAGGACCTGTCGTACGCGGTGGCCTCCAAGCCGCGGATCGTCTCGATCGAGATTCCCGGCATGGACGGCTGGGGGGAGATGGGCGAGATCACCCCCCGCTGACGTCCGGGCGCCGGCCGCAGCCGAACGGTCGGCACCGGTTCCAGAAGGCGCGGATCGCCCCCCTCGCACTCTCGCGAGGGGGGCGATCCGCGCCTTCTGCCATGCCTGGGGGCGGATCGGCCGGACGGCCGGTTCCATGATCCATTTGTCACGAGTCGATCAAGATTGCCTCTCCATTGCCAGCGCATGACTCCCTGTTGAGTTGATGTGTCGTCATATGGCGACTTTTGTCCGTCCTTACGATCCTGGGCGGCCGTAAAAGCGGCTTGTCAACAAGGAGTCAGAAATGTACGGACACATACCAATCAGGGTGGTGAGCGGCTCACTCGCCTTGGCGGTGGCGGTCTCCCTCCTGGCGGGTTCGGAGCCGGCCTTCGCGGCGGCCCCCAAGCCGGGCAAGGGCGGTGAAAGCGCCGCCAAGGCGTTCGCCACGACGGCCGCCGACATCCCCTCGGCCCGGGTCGCGGCCCGGCTCTCGGGCCAGCGGGTCGAGGCGCTCTCCGAGCGCACCGAGACCTCGACCACCTGGGTGAACAAGGACGGTTCGCTCACCACCGAGCTCAGCGCGGGCCCGATCCGGTTCCGCCGCGACGGCGCCCAGAGCCGGGGCACGGGCAAGGACGCCGCCAAGGACACCGCCAAGGGCTCCGCCGCGGACTGGGTCGACGTCGACCTCGCCCTCCAGGCCGGCGCCGACGGCTCGGTGGCCCCCAAGGCGCACCCCAACGGGCTGAAGCTGGCCGGCTCCGGCGGCACCCGGGCCCGCAGCTACGCCGAGTCGCAGTCCGGCAAGGGCGAGGACCGCACCCTGGTCACCCTCGGCCGTGGCGACCAGCAGGTCGAGCTCCAGTGGAAGGGCGGCCTGCCCAAGCCCGAGCTCGACGGCACCAGGGCGGTGTACCGGGACGCCATCAGCGACGGCGCCGCCGACCTCGTCGTGGAGGCCACCCGGACCGGCTTCGAGCAGTACACGGTCCTCAAGCAGCGCCCCAGCACCGCCGGTTACTCGTACACCATGCCGCTCAAGGCCAAGGGCCTGAAGGCCGAGGCGCAGCCGGACGGCGGCGTGGTGTTCACCGACACCGCCTCCGGCGAGCGGCGCGCGGTGCTGCCCGCCCCGGTGATGTGGGACTCCACCGTCGACGACGTCGCCGGTGCCCGCAGCCGCAAGGCCAAGGTGGACCTCAAGGTCGTGCAGCACGGCGAGGACATCGACCTGGTGTTCACCCCGGACGCGGCCTTCCTGGCCGACCCGAGGACCACGTACCCGGTGACGGTGGACCCGTCCACCACCGGTCTCGGCAACGTCTTCGACGCCTACGTCCAGAAGGGCGAGACGGTCGACTGGTCGGCCGACACCGAGCTCGACCTGGGCAACCCCGGCACCAAGAACGCCGACGGCAGCTCCCGCGAGGCCCGTTCCTTCATCACGTGGGACACCTCGCAGATCGCCGACGCGCTGGTGATGAACGCCCAGCTGTCGCTGTGGAACTTCTACGCCGGCAACAGCGACTGCCTGTCGTACGGCTGGGAGGTCTGGGACACCGGCCGCCCGTCCACCGCCTCGCGCTGGACGTCCCAGCCGACCTGGAACAGCAAGCAGGCGACGTCCACCGAGACCAAGGGTCGGCCCGCGTGCGGCGGCGCCGGCTGGGTCAACGCGGACGTCACCAACCTCGTCCAGACCTGGACCTCGGCGAAGAACAGCCTGTCCAGCATGGGCCTGCGCGCCCCGGACGAGACCAACACCAAGTACTGGAAGCAGTTCAACTCGGCCAACGCCTCGGCCAACGTGCCGAAGCTGACGGTCACGTACAACTACCGCCCGCGCACCGGCACCGACCAGCAGGCCGGCTCGCCGTTCTACAAGGACGCGGCCGGGACGTGGTGGGTCAACTCGACGACCCCGACGCTGCGGGACACCTTCGTCGACCCGAACAACGACAAGGTCGACGGCACCTTCCAGATCTTCGACGACGCCACCAACGCGCAGGTCGGCAACGTGCTGGTCTCGCCGTTCGTGCCGAGCGGCTCGCCCGCCTCGGTGAAGGTGCCGGCCGGTGTGCTGACCAACGGCAGGACCTACCGGTTCCGCACCTCGCCGTACGACGGCACGCACTACAGCCTCGGCTGGTCGCCCTGGGCGTACTTCACCGTGGACACCTCGGCGCCCTCCGCGCCGGGCGCGATCGGCTCCACCGACTACCCCTCGGGCCAGTGGGTCAAGGGCGCCGGGCAGAGCGGCGTGTTCACCGTGACCCCGCCGGCCGGCGACCAGAGCGCGCTGGAGTGGACGCTCGACGGCGTCAACTGGACGAAGGTCGCCACCGGCGGCACCACCACGCCGGTCAAGCTGACCGTCACCCCCGCCAAGGCGGGCACCAACACCCTCCAGGTGCGGGCGGTGGACCGGGCGGAGAACAAGTCCGAGGCCGTCTCCTACACCTTCCAGGTCGGCGCAGGCGGCGTGACCGCGCCCAACGACGGCACCCGCACCGCCGCCCGCGTCCCGCTGGTCGCGGAGGCGGACGGCGCCAAGTACGACGCGGTGGCCTTCTCCTGGCGCCGCTCGGACGCCGACGCCTGGACCCGGATCCCGGCCGCCGACGTCACCAACGGCGGTACGGCGCAGGCATCCTGGCCGGTCGCGCTGTCCGGCGGCAAGAGCCCGGCGCTGACCTGGAACGCCACCAGCACCGTCAACCCGGACGGCACCGTGCAGGTGCGCGCCGACTTCACCGGCCCGAACGGCGCGTCGGTCTCCTCCGAGCCGATCAAGGTCGTGGTGGACCGCAAGGCGGGCGGCGCGGCCACCCGGAAGGTCGGCCCCGGCGACCTGAACCTGCTCACCGGTGACCTCACCGTCTCCGCCACCGACGTCTCGGTGTTCGGCATGACGGTCGGGCGCACCAGTTCCTCGCGCGACCCGAAGGCCGCCGCGAACAAGGACGGCCAGGCGCCGATCTTCGGCCCGAACTGGAGCTCCGGCGTCTCCTCGGAGGTCGCCACCTC
Organism: Streptomyces sp. FH025; assembly: GCF_017427025.1. Classification (GTDB taxonomy): domain Bacteria; phylum Actinomycetota; class Actinomycetes; order Streptomycetales; family Streptomycetaceae; genus Kitasatospora. Next base: position 11,719 of record NZ_JAFLNG010000063.1, on the reverse strand, counting down.
CTCGTACACCGAGATCCGCAAGACCTCGGCCACCTCGCTCGACGTGGCGACCACCGAGGGCGGGACGGTCTCCTTCACCGCCAACGCGGCCGGCGACGGCTGGGTGCCGGAGCCGGGCAGCGAGGAGCTGACCCTCAAGGGCTCCTTCGCCTCCGGGGACTTCACCCTCTCCGACACCGAGGGCGCCGTCACCACCTTCTCCAAGGTCGACCCGGCCGCCGTCACCTGGACGGTGACCTCCAGCCTGCTGGACGGCCTGGCCAACAGCACCACCACCGTCGTCTCGGAGAAGACCGTGGTCGGCGGGAAGACCCTCGCCCGGCCCAAGTACGTGATCGCCCCGACCTCCGCGGCCACCGCCTCGGCCTGCGCCGCGGACGTCACCACCAAGGGCTGCCGCGTCCTGCAGTACGTCTACGCGACCGCCACCACCGCCGCGCCCGACGCCAGCGACACCGGCAACTTCGGCGACTTCGCCGGACAGGTCAGCACGATCAGGCTGTGGGCCACCGCCCCCGGGGCCGGCGCCTCCACCGCCACCGACGTGGCCACCTACCGGTACGACGAACTGGGCCGACTCGTCCAGACCTGGGACCCGCGCCTGGGCCAGAGCACCCAGACGCAGTACTCCTACTACTGGCAGCCCGACACCGACGGCATGCTCAAGTGGGTCCAGCGCGGCGGCAAGACCGGCACCTTCCTCGGCTACGGCAATGTGACCGGCAGCCCGGCGGCCGGGCCCGGCATGCTGACGAAGGTGTGGCACGACACCCTCACCCCGGGCAGCGCCACCCAGGTCAACGGCACCGCCACCACCACCATCGTGTACGGCGTTCCGACCTCCGGCGCCAACGCCCCCGAGGACCTGTCGGCCACGGCCGGCGCCGCCTGGGGCCAGAGCGACCTGCCGACCGACGCCACCGCCGTCTTCCCGGCCGACCAGGTGCCCGCGTCCAACAACGGCGCCGACCTCAAGCCGGGCGACTACACCCGGGCCACCATCGGCTACCTGAACGCCTCCGGCCAGCAGGTCGACGAGGCGGCCCCCGGGCACCGGATCACCACCACCGAGCGCGACAAGTGGGGCAACACGGTCCGCGCGCTGACCGCCGCCAACCGCGAACTCGCCCTCGGCGCCACCGACGAGGCCAAGGCCCAGCTCGCCGACCTCGGCATCGACACGCTCCCGTCCGGCGAGCGCGCCAAGCTGCTGTCCAACGTCAGCGTCTACAGCGAGGACGGGCAGCGCGAGACCGAGTCCTCGGGCCCGCTGCACCGGGTCACCCTGGCCGCCGACGCGGTCAGCGGCACCACCGCGGTCGCCAAGGCGGGCACCCAGGTGACCGCCCGCACCCGCACCGTCAAGACCTACGACGAGGGCCGCCCGACCGACGGCACCGCCAAGGTCAAGGACCAGGTCACCACGACCGTCACCGGCGGCGCCCTGCGCGGCTGGCCGGACGTCTTCGCCGAGACCCGCACCGACAGGAGCGTCTACGACTGGAGCCTCGGCGTCGCGACCAAGAAGGTCAAGGACGCCGGCGGGCTCAACCTGACCACCGGGACCGGCTACGACGCCCAGGGCCGGGTCACCTCCCAGTCGCTGCCCGCCTCGGGCGGCACCGACGCCGGCACCACGACCACGAGCTACTGGACCGCCACCGGCACCGGCCCCTGCGCCGGGCGCCCGGAGTGGGCCGACCTGGTCTGCCAGACCGGCCCGGCCGGCGCGGTCACCGGCGGTGGCGCCAACCCGGCGCAGCTGCCCGTCAAGACCGTCCAGTACGGGCAGTTCGGGCAGACCGCCCAGACCGACGAGACGGCCAACGGGGTCACCCGCACCACCGTCATCAGCTCGGACGCGGCCGGCCGCCCGGTGACCACCACGGTCAGCGGCGGCGTCGGCCCGGCGGCCCCGGCCACCACCGTCAGCTACGACCCGGGCACCGGCAAGGTCGTCAAGCAGACCTCCGCGACCGGCGGGACGATCACCAAGGCGTACGACGCGCTCGACCGCCAGATCTCCTACACCGACGCCGACGGCGCGACCACCACCACCGAGTACGACGCGCTGGACCGGCCGACCAAGGTCACCGACAGCTCGCCGTCCACCACCACCTACGGCTACGACACCGCCGTCGAACCGCGCGGCCTCACCACCTCGGTGACCGACTCGGCGGCCGGCACCCTCACCGCCCGCTACAACGCGGACGGCAAGGTCACCGGCCAGGGCCTGCCCGGCGGCTACACCAGCACCGACCGGATCGACCCGACCGGCAGCGTCGTCACCCGCACCCACACCCGCAACAGCGACGGCGCGGTGCTGGTCAACGACGCCATCACGGAGACCGTCCAGGGTCAGTGGGCCACCCACACCGGCACTCCGGGCGTGACCGCCGCCCAGGCGTACTCCTACGACCGGGCCGGGCGCCTCACCCAGGTGCGCGACACCTCGACCGACGCCGTCTGCACCACCCGCACGTACGGCTTCGACAACAACACCAACCGCACCAGCCTGGCCACCGCCACCGCGCCGCGCGGCCAGGAGTGCTCGACGAACGGGGCCACCACCCAGACCAACGCCTACGACAGCGCCGACCGCCTGGTCAACGCGGGCTACACCTACGACGCGTTCGGCCGCACCACCGCCCTGCCGGGCAGCACGGTCAGCTACTTCAACAGCGACCTGGTGCAGCAGCAGACCACCGGCAACCAGCGCTACACCTGGACCCTCGACGCGGCGCAGCGCCTGCGCGGCTGGACCACCGAGACCAACTCCGGTACCGCGTGGGCGGTTTCGGGCGGCCGGACGAACCACTACGGCTCGGACGGGGACAGCCCGAGCTGGATCGCCGTGGACGGCACCGCCGTGCGCAACGTGAACGGCGTGGGCGGCGACCTCGCCGCCGTGACGTCCGGCGGCGCCGTGACGCTGCAACTCGCCAACCTGCACGGAGACGTGACGCTCCAGCTGCCGCTGGACACCTCGGTCGCGCCCACCGTGCTCGACTACGACGAGTACGGCCAGCCGAGGGCCGGCCAGGCCGCCGTCCGGTACGGCTGGACCGGCGCCAAGACGCGCTCCTCCGACACCCCCGGCGGCTCGCTGGTGCTGATGGGCGTGCGCCTCTACAACGCGGCCACCGGCCGCTTCCTGTCCGTCGACCCGGTCTACGGCGGCAACGCCAACGCGTACGACTACGTCTCGGCCGACCCGCTCAACAAGTTCGACCTCGACGGCCGCGACTGGCGCAAGTGGGCCCGCCGGGGCATCCGGGTGGCCGCCGTCGTCGGCGGCGGTGCGCTGATCGGGGGCATCTGCGCGGCCAGCGCCGGCGTCGGCTGCATCGTCGCCGGCGCGGTCGTCGGCGCCGGGATGGGCGCCGGCGACTACTGGGGCAAGACCCGGTTCGGCAACGACAAGCAGTGGAACCGCCGGGACCTCTACGTGAACATGGGCTGGTTCTCGCTCGGCGGCGCCTCCAGCAGCTTCTTCAGCGTGAGCCGCGGATACACCTCCTTCTGGCGCGGCGCCGGCCGCCACCGGGGCAGGTGGTGGTTCTGATCGGGCTGAGGTAGCAACTCGGTAACCCGGCCAGGGAGTGGTCCCCGTCCGCGCGGACGGGGACCACTCCCTGGCCCCGCTGGTCGTCAGTGCTCCAGTACAGGGAGAATCGGTTCGTGAGCTTCAAGTACCTCCTGGTCATCGTCGCGTTCTGCGCGCTCGGCGCGCTCGTCGCGGTGCTCCTCAAGGAGACCGGCCTGGTCACCGCCACCGGCCTGCTCGGCCCGATCTGGTGGTTCATCACCATCGCCGGCTCGCTGTGGTTCGGACCGAAGCTCGGGGGGCGGAAGTGAACCGCTACGGGAAGGCCGCCCTGGCGACGCTCGGCCTGCTGCTGCTGTGCCTCGGCGCTTTCGTGCTGCTCGGCCTGTCGCCCGCGAGCTCCTGGGCCGGGTCGGTGCTCCGCACGTTCGGCCTCGCTCTGCTGACGGCCGCCGCACTCCTCTGGGGTGGCTACATCGCGAAGACCTTCCGCCGAAAGCGGTAGGGCGGATGCGGTGAGAGAGGGCCCCACCCGGGTTGACCGGGTGGGGCCCTTCTCCGTGCTCCGCTACACCCTCGGGTCGACGGGGGTGAGGACGCCGAGGCGGTCCTCGACGGCCTGGGCGGCGGCCAGGCAGAGGTCCTCGCGGAAGGGGCGGCCGACGAGCTGAACGCCGGTGGGCAGGCCGTCGGCCGCGAGCCCGGTGGGGACGGCGACGGCGGGGACGCCGACGAAGCTGGTGATCGAGCACAGCCGCATGGCGGCGGCGACCCGGTCCCGGCCGGCCTGGTCCCGGGACTCCAGTCCGGGCTCGACCGACGGCTCGGTGAAGACCGGCCCGAGCAGCAGCGGGTACTCGTCGAGGAACTCCGTCCAGGAGCGGCGGATGTTCATCCAGGTGCCCATCAGCTTGATCAGCCCGGCGGCGTCGACGGGCGGGGCGGTGCGCATCGTGAAGTCGATGAAGCGGTCGCCGCCCTCGCCCAGCAGTTGCCGGACGACGGGCCAGCTGGGGGCGAACTCGGTGTTGGTGAGCCGGTGGTAGGCGTCCCGGGCCTCGTCCAGCCGGGGGACGTCGGGGACTTCGCGCACCTCGTACCCGGCGTCGCGCAGCGCCTCGGCGGCGGTCTCGATCGCGCGGCGGACGGTGGGGTGGACGCCGTGGCCGCCCGGATCGGTGACGACGGCGACCTTGGGCCCGCCGACGAGGGGATCCCCGTACAGCGGCGCGGGCACGGCGCGCGGGTCGCGGGGGTCCGGGCCGGCCAGGGTCTCGTAGGCGAGCCGCAGGTCGGCCACCGTACGGGCCAACGGGCCGTCGTCGACCAGGAGTTGGGAGGCGGGGCCGGGATCGTCCGGACCCAGCGCGCGCTGGTCGGCGGCGAAGCGGCCGGCGGTCGGCTTGAGCGCGGCGACACCGCAGAAGGCGGCCGGGATGCGCACCGAGCCGCCGGAGTCGTTGCCGAGCCCGAGCGCGGCCATGCCGGTGGCCACCGCCGCGCCGTCCCCGCCGCTGGTCCCGCCCGGGGTGCGGGTGGCGTCCCAGGGGTTGCGGGTGTCGCCGTACAGCTCGCTGCGGGTGTGCATCCCGGCCAGGATCAGGGTGGGCAGGTTGCTGTGGCCGATCGGGATCGCCCCGGCGGCGCGCAGCCGGGCCACCGGGATGGCGTCGGCGGGCGCGACGAGGTTGCTGAAGCGCGGGGTGCCGAAGGTGGTCGGCACGCCCTCGATGCGGGTGGACTCCTTGACGGTGAACGGCACTCCGGCGAGCGGGCCGAGCGGTTCGCCGGCGGCGCGGCGGCGGTCGGTCGCCTCGGCCTGGGCGCGGGCGCGGTCGGCGAGCAGCTGGGTCACGGCGTTGACCTGCGGGTTGACCTCGGCGATGCGGGCGAGATGGGCGTTCACCACCTCCAGCGCGGACACCTGTCCGCTGCGGACGGCGGCGGCGATGGTGGTGGCGGGGAGTTTCCACACGGGGGCGTCTCCTTTGCGTTTTTTTCGATGCGCTTGCATCGGAACCCTAGTCAAGGAACCGATACGCTTGCATCGGAATATCGCGAGGAGATGGTGACCGGTGCCCAAGCAGGTGGACCATGAGGAACGGCGTCGACGGATCGCCGACGCGGTGTGTGCGCTGATCGACGCCCAAGGACTCGAAGGGGTGACCCTGCGGGACGTCGCCACCCGCGCGGAGGTCTCGATGGGTGCCGTCCAGCGCTGCTTCCGCAGCAAGGACGAGATGCTGCTCTTCGCGCTCGGCCACATCGGCGAACGGGTCACCGAACGGGCGCACGGCCGGCTGGTGGGAAGTCCCGCGCAGTCGGCGGCGAGCACGGTCGGGCACGTGGTCGGCGAGGTGGCCCTGCTGCGGGAGGAGCACCGGGCCGAGGCGCGGATCTGGCTGTCCTTCCTCGCCGCGGCGGCCGTCGACCCCGGGCTGGCGGCCGGACTGCGCGACAGCTACGCGAACCTGGAAGGGCTGCTCACGCGGCTGCTCGCGGAGGCCGCGGAGTGCCCGTACCCCGCGCGCGAAGCCCGCACCCTGCTCGCCCTCGCCGACGGGCTCACCGGCCACGTGCTGATCGGGCACCTGACGGCGGAGGAGGCGGAGGAACTCCTGCACGCGCACCTGACCGGGCTCTGGGCGCGGGCCGGAACGGCCGCCGGGAGCTGAATCCCGTTGCCAGCGGGCGGGCGTTGCGGCGAGGATCCTGTTCGTGTCCGAGACGGCGTACGAAGGATCCGCAGCGGCCGAACTGAGGCCCTACCCGAAGATCCCCGCGCGGGGGCGCTCCGGCGCGCCCGGGAGCCGGGAGTGGATCGCGGCGGAGAAGGTGCACGGGGCGCACTTCGCCGTGGTGTGCGAGGGCGACTCCGTACGGGCCGCCAAGCGGCGTGACCTGCTGGGGGACGAGGAACTCGACGCCTTCTTCGGGGTGAGCCGGATCTGGCCGCGACTGCTGGTCGCCGCCGGGCGGTTCGCCGCCGTGGTGCGGGCCGGCCGGGGCCCGTCGGCCGTCGTCACCGTCTACGGCGAACTGGCCGGCGGCCGCTACCCGCACCCCGAGGTGCCCGCCGCCCCCGGGGTCGAGCCCGTGCAGACCGGCGTCTGGTACGCGCCCGGCCTGCGCTGGCTGCCCTTCGACGCCACGGTGGAGACGCGCGAAGGCCGGTGCTGGATCTCCGACCGCGAGCTGCGGGCCGCCGCCGGCGCCGCCGGGCTCACCTGCGTACCGCTGCTCGCACACGGCACGCTGAACGCGCTGCAGCAGCTGCCGGTGGCCTTCCCCAGCCGGGTGCCGGCCCTGTTCGGACTGCCCGAGCTGGCGGACAACCTCGCCGAGGGGTACGTCCTCAAGCCGGCGGGGGAGTGGTGCGAGTCGGAGGCCGAACGGCCCGTCATCAAGGTCAAGCAGAAGGCCTTCGCCGAGGACGAGCGCTACGACGGCGCCCGGCCCTACCTCCCCCCGCCGGAGGGCGCGGCCGGGGTCCCCGCCTGGCTGCTGGTCCAGGCGTCCGCCCTGCTCACCCCCACCCGCGCGGCCGCCGCCGTCAGCAAGCTCGGGCCGCGCACGCCCGTCGACGCCGTGGCGGCGGAGATCGCCGCCGACGTGGCGGAGGAACTCGCCGACGCCCTGGGCGGGTTGGAGGGCCCCGCCCGTACGGCCCTGCGAAACGCCCTCGAACCCGGCGCCCGCGCCCTCGCCGCCTTCGACGCCGAGGACCGGCGCGGCTCCTGAGCAAGGCCCGCCGCAGGCGACGGCGAGGAGGCTTCCCTGGCGGCCGGGGCGGGCCCATCATGGGCTCCCGACCCAGGTAGAGCCGCTCGCAGGAGGCAGACGATGACGATTCCACTCCCCGTCCGGATCCAGGCCGCCTTCCTCCGGGGCGTGTACGCCCTGCCGGAGGCGGCGCGGCGGGCGCTCGCGGGCAGGCCGGTGGTGGTGGACGGGCAGACGCTGGCGCTGGACGCGCAGCTGATGCTCCGGTTGCAGCGGCTGTCGAAGGCGGCGCTGGTTCTGCCGGGCGGGGTCGGCCCGTCGCGGATGGCGCTGGAGTACGGGCGGCACCTGGTCGGCGGGCCGGCGATCCGGCGGGTGTCCGTGCGGGAGCTCGGGATCCCGCTGGAGCACGGGGAGTTGGCGGCGACGCTGTACACGCCGGACGGGCTGGCGGAGGGCTCGGGGCTGCTGGTGTTCCTGCACGGCGGGGGCTGGGTGCTCGGCAGCCGGGCCAGCCACGACCACATCTCGCGGTTCCTGGCGAGGCGCGGCCGGGTGCGGGTGCTGTCGGTGGAGTACCGGCGGCCGCCCGAGCACGTGTTCCCGGCGGCGGTCGAGGACGCGCTGGCCGCGTTCGACTACGCGTACACCAAGGCGGCCGACCTGGGCGCCGACCCGGAGCGGATCGCGGTCGGCGGGGACAGCGCGGGCGGCAACCTCGCCGCCGTCACCGCGCAGACGGCGGTGCGGCGCGGCGGGCCCGCGCCGGTGTTCCAGCTCCTGCTGTACCCGGCGGTGGACGCCTCGGCGCGGCGCCGCTCGCGCGAGCTGTTCGCCGACGGGTACTTCCTGACCAGCGAGAACATGGACTGGTTCGCCGACCACTACGTGCCCGCGCCCGCGGACCGCACCGACCCCCGGCTGTCCCCGCTGCTCGCCGAGGACCTGACCGGGCTGCCGCCCGCGTACATCGGCACCGCGGGCTTCGACCCGCTGCGGGACGAGGGCGAGGCGTACGCGCGGGCGCTGGAGGAGGCGGGGGTTCAGGTGCGGCTGAGCCGGCAGCCGGACCTCATCCACGGGTACGCCAACTACCTCGGCGCCGGCCGCCGCTTCCGGGAGGCGACGGCCGAGGCGGCGGACGCGCTGCGCCGGGCGCTGGACGGGTCGGTGGACGGGTCGGTGGCGGGAGACGGCGGGAGGTAGCGGGAGGCAGTCCGAAGCACTCGAAGGCGCGCGCACCCCGGCAGGCACCGGGGGCGCGCGCCGTGCTTTGTGCGCCGGATCGCCGCCGCGCAGGGGGTTCTCGGCGACGGGCTCTTATTGTACTGTCCGTCTAATAAGCGGGTGAGCGGGAACCCGCGGCAGGCACCAGGAGGCAGCCATGGCTCTCACCCGGCAGACGGCGAACCGCCACACGGCGGGCGACGACGACGTCTCGAAGCGGCTGCTGGGCTCGGCCGCAGCCCTCTCCTTCGACCCCTCGACCGAGATCGACTGGGACGCTCCCCTGCCGGAGGAGCACTACGGCCTCAACCCCGAGTGGAGCACGCTCTACGGCACCCGGCTCTGGGACGAGATGACCGAGCGCCAGCGGGTCACGCTCACCCGGCACGAGGTCTGCTCGATCATGAACACCGGCATCTGGTTCGAGCTGATCCTCCAGCAGATGATCCTGCGCGACCAGTACCTCAAGAACCCCGCCAACGCCGAGTTCCGCTTCGCGCTCACCGAGATCGCCGACGAGTGCCGCCACTCGATCATGTTCGCCCGCGTCTGCGAGAAGATGGGCGTCCCCGCCTACCGGCCGAACAGGGCGGTCGCCCAGGCCGGCCGCGCCTTCAAGTCGCTCGCCAGGGGCGAACTCGCCTACGGCGGAACCCTGGTGGCCGAGGAGGTGTTGGACGTCATGCAGCGCGACTGGATGCGCGGCGAGAACGTCCTGGAGATCGTCCGCGGCAGCTCCCGGATCCACGTGGTCGAGGAGTCCCGGCACATGAAGTTCGCCCGGCAGGAGATCCTCGAACGGATGCGCCACGCGGGCCCGGCCCGCCGCCGCACCTCGGCCGCCGGCATCGCGATGGGTGCGTACGTCATCGTCACCAGCATGATCCACCCGGGCGTGTACAGGGCCGCCGGGCTGGACGTCGGACGGGCGCTCGCCGAGGTGCGCGGCAACGAGCACCGCAAGGCGATGATGCGCAACAGCTCCCGGCATCTGATGGCCTTCCTCGCCGAGGCCGGGCTGCTCACCACCCGCTCGGCGGCCATCTACCGTCGCGTGCACATGCTCTGACGTTCCGTCAGCGCAGACTCGTCGATCAAGCACCGGACACCCATCCGCACGAGCGAGGACCCCACTCCGGCCATGGCCTACGCGATCACCCAGACCTGCTGCAACGACGCCTCGTGCGTGTCCGTCTGCCCGGTCAACTGCATCCACCCGACCCCGGACGAACCGGAGTTCGGCACCACCGACCTGCTGTACATCGACCCGGAGGCGTGCATCGACTGCGGCGCCTGCGCGGACGCCTGCCCGGTGGACGCGGTGTTCCCGGTCGACCGGCTGCACGGGCCGGACGCCGTGTACGCCGACCTCAACCGCGACTGGTTCCGCGACCACCCCAACGACCACGCCTGGGGCGCGCCCGCCTTCCCGCGCAGCCTGCCCGGCGAACTCGGCGTGCTGCGGATCGCCGTGGTCGGCACCGGGCCGTCCGCCGGGTACACCGCGCAGGAGCTGCTGCGCTGCACCAGCGCCGAGCTCACCATGATCGACCGGCTGCCGGTCACCGGCGGCCTGCTGCGGCACGGCGTCGCCCCCGACCACCAGTCGACCAAGCGGATCGCGGAGAGCTTCGCGGGCGTCTTCCGCGACCCCCGGCTGCGGATGCACCTCAACCTGGAGGTCGGCACCGACGTCACCCACGAGGAGCTCGCCGCGCACCACCACGCGGTGGTGTACGCCGTCGGCGCGGCCACCGACCGGCGGCTCGGCGTCCCCGGCGAGGACCTGCCCGGCAGCCTGCCCGCGACCGCCTTCGTCGGCTGGTACAACGCCGAACCGACGGTGCCGGCCGACGCGGTGGAACTGTCGGCGGAGCGGGTGGTGGTGGTCGGCAACGGCAACGTCGCGGTCGACGTCGCCCGGATCCTGCTCACCGACCCGGACCGGCTCGCCGCCACCGACATCGCGGACCACGCCCTGGCCGCGCTGCGCCGCAGCCGGGTGCGCGAGGTGGTGCTGGTGGCCCGGCGCGGGCCGGAACAGGCGGCGTGGACGGCCCCGGAGTTCCTGGCGCTGCGACGGCTGCCGGGCGTCGAGCTGGTGGTCGAGGACCACCCCGAGGTGCGGGCCGCGATCGAGGCGGCCGCGCCCGACTCGCGGGCGGCGCTGCTGGCCGGACTGCCGCTGGTGCCGCACGACGGCGGCGCGGAGCCGGGGCCGGGGCGGCGGATCGTGCTGCGCTTCCTGTCCTCGCCCGTCGAGCTGACCGGGGACGGTGGCGGGCGGGTCTCGGGGGTGACCGTCGAGCGGACCACGCTGACGGCGGACGGCCGGGCCGAGGGCACCGGCGAGACCGACACCCTGCGGGCCGCCCTGGTGGTGCGCTCGATCGGGCACCGGGGAGTGCCGGTGCCGGGGCTGCCCGTCGACCCGGCCACCGGACGGCCGCTGCCGGGCGCGTACGTGGTGGGGTGGGCCAAGCGCGGTCCGTCCGGCGGGATCGGCGCCAACCGGGCCTGCGCCCGGGAGACGGTGGACGCGCTGCTGGACGACGCGGTGGCGCGGGCGCTGCCCGCCCCCGGGGCGGGGCGTCGGGAGTTCGAGCGGCTGGTGCGGCGCCGTCGTCCGGACGCGGTGGGGCTGCGGGAGCTGCGCGCGGTGGAGCGGGCGGAGCGCGCGCGGGGCGAGGCGCAGGGGCGGCCGCGGGTGAAGCTCGCCACCGTGCCGGAGCTGCTCGCGGCGGGCCGGCGGCGGTAGCCCCGGGGTGTTGCGACGACCAATAGAACCCAAGGACGGCCCGCGCGGGGTGGATGCGCGGGCCGTCCGGTTGACGCGGCCGTGACCCGGCGCACGCGGGGCGCGTTGGGCGGCTGTGAGTGGTTTTGGGAGGATGCCGGCGTCCTGGCGTCGGCCGGCCGATGAAACGATCCTGCACGGCGCGGGGCGCCCTCCGGAACCCGAGCCGGAGGCGCCCATCTACGCCGAGCTGGCCCGGCTGTGGCAGGCGGAGGGCCGGATGGTCCCCGGCCTGCCGGACCCGGCCTGGGAGGCGCTGGCCGGCGGGCCGACGCCCCACGGCCCCGCCTGAGTCGATCGCGACTCCTCAGCCCCGCCAGGTGCGCTTCAGCTCCCTCCAGCGGGCGGACTGTTCGGGCGTCAGGGTGCCGCGCAGTTCGGCGAGCTTCAGCAGCTGGGCCTCGGCGTCGGCGCCCAGGGGTTGG
>NZ_JAFLNG010000629.1 GCF_017427025.1 Streptomyces sp. FH025 | reverse complement strand
CAGCGGCGGCACCGCCCACGGCGGCCGCGGCGGCGCTGAACCCGCCGACCCCGACCCACACCAGCACGCCGCCGGGCAGCAGCGCGCGCAGACCGGTGTTGATCTCGGTCAGCTCCAGGCAGGCCGCCGTGCAGCGGTCGCACTCCTTGAGGTGCCGTCCGACCTCCGCCGAGGCCCGCTTGCGCAGCGAGCCGCGCGCGTACGCCCCGAGCCGGTTGGCGTACGCCTCGCAGGCGCTGTCCTGGCTGCCGGAGACGTGCGCCTGGAGGAAGCCGGCGGCCAGCCGGTCGCGGGCCCGGTGGGCCTGGACGGCGGTGGCGTTGGCGGTCTTGCCGAGCATCACCGCGACGGTCTTCGGCGACTCCCGTTCGACCTCGGTGTGCCAGAGCACCACCCGGTCGTCCTCGGGCAGTTCGGCGTAGGCCTGCATGACCATGCGCTGGTCGGCCATGGCCATCGCCCAGGCGTCGGCGCCCGGGTCGGCCAGGTCGAGGTCGACCACGGCGGCCGAGCTCTGCGCGAACACGCTGAAGTCGTCGACGAGTTGCTCGCGCCGTTCGCTGCGGGTCCAGGCGGCGGCGACGTTGCGCACGGCGGTCAGCAGGTACGCGCGGACGGCGAACTCAGGCCCCTTGCCCGCCCTGAGGGCCTGAAGGGTGCGGGCGAAGACCTCGCCGGCCAGGTCCTCGGCGGTGAAGCTGTCCCGGCAGCAGGTGCGCGCGTAGCGGCGCACCGAGTCGACGTGCCGGCGGTAGATCTCCTCGTACGCGGTGTCGTCGCCGGCCCGCACCCGGGCGGTCAACTCGGCGTCGGAGGACGGGCGATCGCCGTCCACCGGGTCGGCGGGGGCGGGCACGGTCGGCCGGGCCGGGCGGCCGTCGCCGACGAACGCCTCGGGGGCGACCCCGCCCAGGCCGGCCGGGGCCTGTCCGGGCACCCGGCCCGGCGGCAGTGCGGCGGCGGAGGCGGACAGCGACTCGCGGCTGGGCATGCCGGCCTGGTCGGGGACGTGGCCGGCGCTCGAACCGGCTGCGGCGCCCGGCACTTGGGCGGCACCGGTGCCGCCGGGGCCCGCGGCGGACCCTTCGGCCGTGCTACCGGAGAGGCCCCCGAAGTCGAGGCCGTACCCGTAGTCGTTCTGTTCCTCGGCGCTCACAACGGACCCCAGATTCCACGACAGCCCCCGTAGTGTGGCAGGGCGCGCGGGAGTGCGCGGGCGCACGGTTTCCCGACGTACGGCGCCGACGGCGCGCGAAGGGCGCGCATCGGGACATTGGCTCCAACCACGGGCAAAGGATGGCATAGCGCAGGGACGGGCGGTAGCCGGACCGGCCGGTCCCACTCTTCCGAGGGGCCGTCGCGGATGTGTTCGCCCAGCGTGCGGCGATGGGGCGAGTGCCGCCCGCGCCCGGCGCGCGCACCTTGCTCGCGCGCCGGTCCCCTGTTCAACTCCCTTGCCCGGACGGTACGTCGGCCGCGTCACCCGGTGGTCCGGCCGAGCCCGGCTCGGCCCGTCAGCGTGCCCGCAGGCCGTCCAGCAGGATCTGCAGCAGCCGGTCCGACGGCCCGGAAACCGATGGACCGTCCGTCTGCGGAGCAACCGCCGTGAAGGCGGCCGCGGTCGGCGCCGGGACCGACGAACGGGCCGCGTGCACCGGTACCGAAGCGGTCAGCACCAGCACCACGTCCGACACCGTGACGCCCGGACGCAGTTCGCCCGCCGCACCGGCCCGCGCCACCAGCGCGGCCAGCAACTGCAACAGCAGTCTGGGGTCGGCGTCGGCCGCCGAGGGCTCGACCGCGGCCCCGGACAGCGCCTCCTCGCCGCGCGGGTCGAAGCGGACGGCCGCCGGTGGTTCCGGCGCCCGCTGCTCGGGCACCCGGCCCAGTTCCTCCGCGTACCGGAACGCCTCCGGCGGCAGCAGCCGCCCGGCTCCCGTGCCCACCGCCCGGGCCAGGTACCCGGCCAGCGCCTCCCAGGCGCCGTCGCCGCCGTACAGCGACTCCCGGGCCTGCGCGGTCAGCCAGGCCACCTCCTCGGCGGCGATCCGCTGGACCAGCACCTCCTTGCTCGGGAAGCGCCGGTACACCGTGCCGACCCCGACCCCGGCCCGGCGGGCGACCTCCTCCATCGGCGCGTCGTAGCCGAACTCGCCGAACACCTCCCGTGCCGCCCGCAGCACGCTCTCCAGGTTCCGCCGGGCGTCCACCCGCAGCCGGGCCCCGGGCACCGGCACGGCGGCCGGCGACGGCTCCGTCCGGTACGGGACGGCCGAGTACGACACCCCGCCCTGCGGCGGCAGGTCCACCGGGCCGCGCTGCTCCGGCACCATGCCCTGTCCGGCGTGCGGTGCGCCCGCCCGACCCAACACCTGCTCCTGTTCCATCATCCCAACTCTCCCCCGCAGGCGTCCGAATCCGGACCCTGTCGTCGCCCGCCCCTGCACCCCCCGGTGCAGCTCAGCCCGTCAGAAGTGACCCGATGACCCATTGCTCGTGCCGCCCGTCCGATTTCGGTGACCACGGTCGTGCCGCCGGGCCGCCTTCACGTCCGGCTCGGCGCGTCGGCACCGTCCGGGGCCCTGTCCGGGAACTACCCTTCCCCGGATGACTGTCCCCCAGTCGGGTTCTCACGCCAACGCTGGAACTGGCCGTAATGGCCGCTCCACGGTGCGTCGCCGCCGGTTGTCATGGCGGTGGCCGCTCCGGCACACAATCCGACCATAGTTCACGCCTCTTCGCGGCCGAAAGTGCGTCAGAAAGTCGCCCGGCAGGCACAACTGGCCACCACGGTCACTTCCGTGGCAACCAGCCCCGTACGGACTGTGGACAAGACCACCTCCGGCGGTCCTTCATAGGGGGCGTGATGGGGGGACACTCCCGGCCGCGGGGCCGGGACGAGACGCCACATCGGCAGGAGGTGCACCATCAGGATCCTGATCGTCGGCGGCGGCTGCGCCGGGATGGCCACCGCGCTCCACCTCCAGCGCGGCCTGCGCGAACGGCTGCGCCGAGGCGAGGCGGAGATCACCGTCGTCGAGCCCCGGGCCTACTTCACCTACCACCCGCTGCTGGCCGAGGTCGCGGCCGGCTCGATCGACCCGAGACACGTGGTCGTCCCGCTGCGCCGGATCCTGCCGGACTGCCGGGTGCTCACCGCCCGGATCACCCGGATCGAGCACTTCGCCCGCCGCGCCCTCGCCGACGCCGCGGGTCCCGGCGAACCTCCCGCGCCGGTCGAACTCCCCTACGACATCCTGGTGGTGGCCCCCGGCTCGGTCTCCCGGACGGCACCCGTACCCGGCCTCGCCGAACACGGACTCCGCTTCTCCACCGTCGGCGAGGCGGTGAACCTGCGCAACCACGTGCTGGAGCAGCTCGACCTCGCCTCCGCCACCCGCGACCCCGCCCTGCGCCAGGCCGCGCTCACCTTCGTCTTCGTCGGCGCCGGCTACGCGGGCGTCGGCGCGCTCGCCGAGCTGGAGGACATGGCCCGCACCGCCGTGCGGACCTACCACAACATCCGGTCCGAGGACCTGCGCTGGGTGCTGGTCGAGGCGACCGACCGGATCCTCGCCGGCGAGTCGCCCGACCTCGCCGAGCACACCCTCGGCCAGCTGCGCGAGCGCGGCGTCGACATCCGGCTGCGCACCACCCTGGAGTCCGCCCTCGGCGGGGTCGTCGCGCTCTCCGACGGCAGCCGCTTCGAGGCCCGCACCCTGGTCTGGACGGCGGGCGTACGGCCCTCCCCGCTGCTGCGCGAGACCGATCTGCCGTTGGACACCCTCGGCCGGGTCCGCTGTCTGGCCACCCTGCAGGCGGTCGGCCCGGACGGACGCGCGCTGCCCGGCGTCTGGGCGGCCGGCGACTGCGCCGCGGTGCCCGACCCCGGCGCGGACGGCGCCCCCTGCGCGTCCAACGTCCAGCACGCCTTCGCCCAGGCCGAACTGCTCGCCCGCAACATCGAGGTGGCCCTGGACGGCGGACCGCACGCGCCCGGCCTCGCCGGGTACCGGCCGGGCCCCGCCGCCTGCTCGACCTCGCTGGGCCTGCGCCGGGCCGTCGCCCACACCCGGAGCGGCGGCCGGATCACCGGACGGCGGGCCTGGTGGCTGCACCGGGCCCGGCACCTGCGGCGGCTGCCGAGCGCGGAGCGCCGGGTACGGGTGCTGATGGACTGGGTGTTCGGCGGGGTGTTCTCCCGCGAGACGGTCTCGCTGGGGGCGATGGAGCACCCGCGTACGGCCTTCGAGGACGGTTTCGGCCCCGGGCCCGGCCGACCGCCCGGCGCCGGGCCGGAAGCCCCGCGATGAGTTCCCCCGCGGCCCCCGGACCGGTCCGAGAGCCGATCCGAAAACCGATCCGAGAACCGATCCGACGGCCACGCCGGGCGTGCGACTTCCGGAACCGGCCCTCCGCCTGACAGGATCAGCCCCAACTCGTCATTACCCCGTGTGCTGTGGCGCACACAAAAAGTGATGTTATGCCTGGAAACCGAGGAAGCGGCCGTCGTTTGAACCTCATGCGCTGGAGCGCCCGGCTCACCGGAGTCCCCTG
>NZ_JAFLNG010000628.1 GCF_017427025.1 Streptomyces sp. FH025 | reverse complement strand
GCTCCCTGGAAAACGGGTCGTGGGTGGGCGGTGGACGGAGTGCTGGTCGAGCGGCTGTCGGCAGGGCCCTGGGCCCGTACGGGGCCGCGGTGCGGCCGGCGCGCGGCGTGCTGGGGGCCGTACCCGCCTCCTGGCAGCACTCTGGCAGCTGCTCCGGGCCCCCGCCGGTCGGGACACGCTCCACCCGGTCCCGGACGTTCCTCCGTCGGTCCTCGACCCCGGCCGGGGGGAGTCCTCGCGAACCCGCTGACCGGCGTGGGCGGGGTGGCTAGGCTGACCGGGAAAGCCGTCGGGAGGAGATCGATCAGTGACGACAGTGAACAGCGGGACGGACATCGGGGCGGTCGGCGCCGAGCCGGAGCTGGCGCCGAACGGGAAGCCGAAGGTGGACTTCACCGGGGCCGAGTGGCTGTGCAGCAGCCAGGGCGTCGGGGACGTCCAGATCGCGTTCGTGGACGGGTACATCGGGATGCGGGACGGCCGTCAGGAGGACGGGCCGATCCTGGTCTTCACCCCGGCCGAGTGGCGGGCCTTCGTGCTCGGCGCCCGGGACGGCGAGTTCGACCTCACCTGAGCGACCGGTAGGTCCCCGCGGAGCGGGCCCCCGCCCGATGCCGAGCACGGCACCGGCCGCGGAACGAACGGGCCCGCTCCGCGGGTCATTTCGGCACCGAACATCACAACTGATGATCTATTGAGCGTGCCCCGTCAGAATTTCTGTTGACTGTTAGACAAACGCAGCTCAGAGTATGAGCACAGGCAGACGCCGTGCCCACCGCCCCCACGCGGCCAGACACGGCGCCTGCTGTGCAGCCCGGCAGCGCTGCCAGGCCATGCCTCCCAGTCATCCCCTGCGCACCGGGGTGCGTCGGCCGGTCCCGGCCCACGAGGGGCCGGCAGTCGCCGGGAGGCTGGCGCCGAAACCGAGAGCGACTCGGACGACGGCACCTGTGCTCGGGACCCGCACGCCCCCACGCGGCGGCGTCCCGAGCAGATCCACGGGAGCGACGGGCCGGGGCCCCGCGGATCTGGCTCTTGTTGCATGGAACTGTTGGCTTGTGTGTTGTGCTGTGTGCGACGACGAAGCTGGGTGCTCGGCAGTTCGGCACGACAAGTGCACAGTGAGGGATACGCGTGTAGGGCCGCGTTGCGACATGCCGTCCCCCCGAAGGGTGAAACCCAGAACGGCTGTCGTGCTGAACCGAACGTAGCCCGGACGGTTGCTCAGAGTCAACATTGGTCTCTGAGCGTCGATCTCCGGCCGGTCTCCCGTCGGCGCCCCACCCACCTCGCGAGCGTGGTGTGCCGGGCGCGTACGATGTTCCCATGTCTTTTCTCCGCCGTCGCTCCGGCCAGCCCGCCGGCCCGGACTTCGACGTGCTCGCCATGGACCCGGGCGACTGGCCCGGCGACTTCGGTGCGGCCATGATGACCGGCCCGGACGGCTCCTGCCAGGGGATTTTCCTGCGCTACGACCTGTTCGGCGGCAGAGGCCCGGCGATGTTCATCGGCAACCTCCCCGAGGGCTCGCCCGCCCGGGAGACCGGTGACGGCGTGCCCTTCGAGGTGCGGCAGCTGCTCGCGGCGCTGGAGAACGACGAGCCGGTCGAGTTCGCCTCGGCCGAGGACTTCCCAGTGATGCTCGGGGACGACCTGCTGATCGTGAAGAAGGTCAAGGTCAGCGAGGAGCGCGTGTTCTGCGCCCAGTTCGGCCGCAGCGACGGCGTCCTGGTCACCATCGCGTCGTGGGACCGACCGATTTCGGACGACCTGTATCAGCTGCTGAAGCCGCTCCCGGCGGACATGTTCCAGCAGGGCTGACCACCCCCTGCCCGGGGACCGGACGGTGCTTGACGGTATCGATCACAGGTTCGTAAAGTCGCGTACATGTCGTGCCGTCTCCCGTTGCTGACCCGTCGCAGGCACCTGGACCTGCGACGCACCGCCAGCGCGGCGTGTCCGGGCCACTGAAGGGGATCCTTCCCCGTGGCGGCGGGCGGCCGACCGGACCGGGTCGGCGCCGATTTCGGGGGCGTGTCGTGCGCTGACCTCCGGGGCCGCCGGCCGGTTCCGCGCGCCCGTACGGCGTGCCGCCCGCACTCGCCGAGCCCACGCTGCCGCCCGGAGGCACCAGCACCATGACGACCACCGCCGCCACCGACCGCCCGTCGGACGACCGTTCGCCCAACGACCGTTCGTCCGGTGATCGTTCCACCGATGACCGCCCGTCGAACGACCGGCGCGGGGTCGAATCCCCGAACGGCCGGCGCGGGGCCGAACCGTCGGATTCCGGCCATCCCTCGCCCGACCGTTCGGCGGTCGAGGCCGCCCTGGCCGGGCTGCCCCGGGTGGTCGACCTGCTCGCCGCCCGCGCCGAGGAGCACGACCGCGACGCCACCTTCCCGTACCAGGGCATCGAGGCGGTCCACGAGGCCGGCCTGCTCACCCTGACCGTCTCCCAGCGGTACGGCGGACCGGGCGGCACGGTCGCCGACACCGTCCGGGTGCTCGCCCAACTCGGCCGCGGCGACGCCTCGGTGGCGGTGGTCACCGCCTTCACCCTGCTCCAGCACGCCGAGCAGGCCCGCCGCGCGAGCTGGCCGACGGCCGGCTACCGGCGACTGCTCACCGAGTCCCGGCGCGGACCCGCGCTGGTCAACACGCTCCGGGCCGAGCCCGGCGGCCAACCGGGTGAACCGCCCCGGACGGTGGCCCGGCGGGACGGCTCCGGCTGGCTGCTGACCGGCCGGAAGACCTACTGCACCGGCGCCGAGGCGCTGGCCTGGATGGCGGTCACCGCGCGGACCGACGAGCCCGAGCCGAGGGTCGGGACCTTCCTGGTCCGCGGCGAGAGCGAGGGGCTGGAGGTCGACCCGACCTGGGACCAGCTCGGCCTGCGGGCCAGCGCCAGCCACGACGTCGTGCTGGACGAGGTCCGGGTGCCGGCCGAACTCGCGCTCGGACTCGGAACGCCTGCCCGGCAGGACGAAGCGGAGGCCCGACTCGCCCGCGCCTGGCACGATCTGGCCCTCTCCGCGGTGGCGATCGGGGTCGCCCGGGCCGCCGAGTCCTGGCTGGTCCGCTTCCTCAACCAGCGCACCCCGGCCAACCTGACCGAACCGCTGGGCACCCTGCCCCGCTACCGCTGCGCGCTCGGTGAGATCGAGGCCCAACTGATCGGCGCCGAGGAGCTGGTGACGGGCCTGGCCGCCCGGGTGGACCGGGGCGAGCCGGACGCCGTGGCCCGGACCGGTCCGGCCCACCTGCTGGCCACCAGGGCCGCCACCGCGGCCGTCCAGCAGGCGGTCGCGCTCACCGGCAACCCGGGGCTGAGCCGACGTCACCCGCTGGAGCGCTACCTGCGGGACGTGCTCAGCAGCCGGGTGCACCTGGCGCCGGACGAGGCCGTGCTGGAGGCCGCCGGCCGGGCCGCCCTGGAGCGGGGCGCCCGGCCGTGACAGCGAGGGTCGGTCCGGGGCTCAGCGCGTCCCGACCGCGGCCCGGACGGCCCGACGGGCCAGCGCGGCGTCGTCGTAGAGCCGGCGGATCATGATCCGCTGCTCCTCGCCGGCGCCCGGCACGTCGTACAGCCGGATCTCCCGCATCAGCACCAGCACCAGGTTCACCAGGAACGCGTCCCGGGCCAGCGTGCCGCCGCTCTGGGCGAGTTGGCTGATCTGGCGGCGGGCCGCGGTGTCTCCGGAGAGCACGCTCCACAGCACCGCCAGGTCGTAGCCCGGCAGGTACCAGCCGGCCTGCTCCCAGTCGACCAGTACCGGACCGGACGGCGCCAGCAGCATGTTGCTCAGCAGCGCGTCGCCGTGGCACAGCTGCAGCGGGGTGTGGCCGAGGCCGTGCAGCAGGCCGCGCAGGTCGCCGGCGTCCCGGTCGGTGAGCTGGCCCACCGAGTGGTAGCGGGCGATCTCCAACTGGTAGTCCAGGCGCGGCCGGAACACGTCGCTCGGCGGCCGCCACAGGTTCAGCGTCCGGACGGCACCGAGCAGCGCCCGCACCTCGCCCGGGGTGGGCGCGTTGACCGGGTGGCGCTCGCGGGCCGCCGGGCGCCCCGGAACGCGCTCCATGACCAGCACGCAGCGGTCGTGGTCGGCCGCGACCAGCCGGGGCAGCCGCACCGGCGGGCGGTGCCGGACGAACGCCCGGTAGACCGCGACCTCGTGGTGGAAATCGGCCACCAACTGCTCGAAGTACTCACTCCGCACCGCCTGTGGCGCCAGGCACTTGGCGACCACCGGAGCCCGCCCGATGGTGCCCGCCACCAGGATGTGGCGGCTGCCCTCGCGCAGGACCTGGCGCGGGGTGAACGCGGGACATATCCGCGAGACGCCGGCCAGCGCGGCCCGCACCGCCGGGGTCTGCAGCGCCGCCGGGTCGATCCGCTCCGGTCCGGCCGGCTGGCCGGGCCGCCGGGCGCGCAGCACCTGGCCGTCGACCTGGCGGGCGAGCGGGAGGCGGTGGCCGGTCGGTGGGGCGGCCTCGGGGCCGCGCAGTCCCAGCGCCGTACGGCCGATCGGGCCCCGGGCGTCCGTCGACCGGCCCTCGGTG
>NZ_JAFLNG010000627.1 GCF_017427025.1 Streptomyces sp. FH025 | reverse complement strand
AGGCCGCCGGTCAGGGACCCGGCGCCGTCGTGGTCGCTGCCCGCCGAGCCGCTGCCGTTCTGGAGGTTGGCCGTCCGGTCGACCTCCAGCCAGGAGTCGGCGTTCGAGTTGTCGATGACGGTGATCAGAGCGCCACCCGCCGCGGCCGGCACCGCCCCGACGGCGAGCGCGGCGCACGCTCCCGCCAGCCCCACTGCGGTGGCCCGCAGCACGGTGCGCGGGGAGGGCGGTGAGGGCCCGCGCGAGCCGGCCCTCATCCCGACACCGCCAGGAGCTCGCGGGAGCGGGTGAGGTTCCGCTCCAGCAGCTCGGTGGACTCCCGCACCCCGACCCGTCGGCCCTCGGTGGCCGTGGCGGGCAACCGCCCGTCGGCGACCTTCAGCCCCGCCAGCGCCTCCTCCATCGCCCGGTGCGCCGCGAACAGGCACGGCGTGCTGTAGATCGCCACGTCCACCCCGAGCCCGGCCAGCTCGGAGAGCGAGAGCCGGGGGGACTTGCCGCCCTCGATCTGGTTGAACAGCAGCGGCCTGTCGCCGACCTCCCGGCGGATCCGGCGGATCCACTCCTCACTGCGCACGCCGTCCACCAGCACCACATCGGCCTCCGTCTCGGCGAGGGCGCGGGCGCGGTGCAGGATCTCCCGCTCCTCGGTGGCGTCGGTGCGGGCGACCACCAGGAGGTCGGTGCGGTTGGCGAGGACGGCGTCGAGCTTGGCCAGGTACTCGTCCAGCGGGAGGACCTGCTTGCCGTCGGCGTGGCCGCAGCGGCGGGGGCGCTTCTGGTCCTCCAGGATCACGCCGGAGGCGCCGATGCGTTCCAGCCTGCGCACGACGTGGCAGGCGACCTCGGGATCGACGTAGCCGTCGTCGATGTCGACCAGCAGGTGGTGGCGCGGGAAGGCGCCGCGCAGCCGCTCGACGAAGCCGACCATGTCGGGCCAGGCGATGAAGCCGATGTCCGGCAGGCCGTAGTGGGAGGCGGCGAAGCCGAAGCCGGAGACGAACATGCCGTCGTAGTGCTCGGCCGCGATGGAGGCCGAGTACATGTCGTAGACGCCGATCAGCGGCGTCGTGCCGGGGCTCGCGATCTCCGCGCGCAGCCGCCGGCCGGGGAGCGTCGTGGTGGAACCGTGGAACAAGGGACTCTCCTCGCTCGCGATGATTTTGCCCGGACTTGACCTTCGCTAGACCAAGTCCAGGTGTCATCACTGTGCGCCCTTTACTGTTCCATGGGCAATTCTTTAAGTGAGAATCCCTCGTGTGAGTGAAAGGAGAACTTGAAAATATGGCAGAAATATTAGCTGCCAAACAAAGTCCGGGCAGGCCTGACCGCACGGCTGACCAGGTCCGTTGCGGCAATCGCGGTGGGTCAGATGGTGCGCCGCTCGCGCAGGGTCTGGAGGACGCGGCGGGTCGCGCGGGTGGCGACCGGGGGCAGGAGGTCCAGGGCGAGGCGGCGCGAGGTGGAGCGCACCGGGGCCTTGACCTGGTAGTTGAGCCGCAGCACGCGCTGGCCGGCGATGGTGTCCTCGTCCACGGTGTAGCCCGCGGCCCGCCAGTCGTGCTCCAGCAGGGACTGGCGGGTGGCCCCGGTGTCGCCCCAGGTGCCGTAGAACTTCATCGGGGTGAGCAGCACCGGGCGCAGGCCGCCGGTGAAGACCGCCTCCCAGACCGCCGCCGAGACGCCCGGGGTGTGCTCGGAGCGGTAGTCGTCCAGCGCGACCAGGCCGTGTTCGGAGAGCGCCGCCTTCGCCACCGCGATGTCCCCGGCGACGTGCTCGTACAGGTGCGAGGCGTCGACGTGGACGAACCGGCAACTGCCCGCCGGGATGCGGCCGTCGGCCAGCACCGAGGTGGGGGCCTGCACGATCTCGGGCAGTTCGCTGTGGAAGGCGAGGTAGTTGGACTCGAAGGCGCTGCGGGTGAGCGTCTTGCGGTAGGACATCGCCATCTCGGCCGCGTTGTCGGCGTCGCCCGCCTCGGAGTCGAACAGGTCGCAGACGGTCAGCCGCTCGCCCGGCCGCAGGTGGTCGCCGAGCAGGACGGCGCTGCGGCCGAGGTAGCTGCCCAACTCCAGGATGTCGCCGGTGGTTCCTGCCGCGCTCTGGGTGGAGAGCAGGTGTCCGAAGGCGGCCCGGTCCAGGCCGAAGAACCAGCCCGGGATGTCGTCCCGCTTCAGCGGCGCGGGGTGGGGGGCGACGGTCTCTTCAGCGGGCACGGCGGCCTCCAGGGGACGGGCGGAGCGCAGCGGAGGGGCACGCCGCGGAGGGGCGCCGTGGACGTGTGGCAGATCATCATAGCGACGCCCCGGCCCGGCCGGACCCGGTTCGGAACCGCGCGGTTTCCGCCCCCGTCACCCGCCGTTCGGCCCGCCTCCTACGCGCCCCGGTGCTCCAGTTCCGCGATGGTCTCCGCCAGCCAGGCCCGCTCGGCCGCGGTGGAGGCCCGGGCGACCAGCAGCATGCCGCGCCGGAACGGGTTCGGCTCCTGCTCGGCGGTGACCGGCCGGCCGTCCCCGTCGTAGAAGAAACTGCTCGGCGCCTCCAGGAAGGCCAGCCGGCGGCGGAGCACGGCGGCCTGCCGGGGCGGGTCGGCCAGGTGGTGCAGGAAGGCGGCGAGCGCGAAGAAGCGCAGCTGGTCGGTGATCTCCGCCTGCTCCGGGTCGGCGAGCCGCCGCAGCAGCTCGGCCCGCCCTTCCGCGGTCAGCTCCAGGACCTGACGCGGCGCCGCCCCGCTGCCCGGCTCGGTGCGGCGGTCCAGCAGCCCGGCCTTCTCCAGCCGGGTGATCGCCGGGTAGAGCGCCCCGTCGCTGACCGGCCGGGCGTGACCGGCCAGCCCGGTGATCCGGGACTTGAGCTGGTAGCCGTGCAGCGGTTGGTCGTAGAGGAACCCGAGGATCGCGAGCGTCAACACGATCGAAGCCCTTTCGTCTGCGTGCGCCCCCCGTGGCACGGGCATGTTACCTCTTGTCGAGCTACCTCGAATCGATGTAGCGCTATTCGAGGTAGCCCGCCCGAGTCGCCTTGGCGCGGCGACTCGGGCGGGATCGTCTCCGGGGGCCGCGGCGTACCGCGGCCCCACCGGCATGTCCGCGGGCCGCTCCGGAAACCGGACGCCTCCCGCGCACCTCCCGCCACACCCGCACCGGGCGTCCGCCGAATTCATCCGCGCCGCACCCGGCTCGTCCGGTCGCTTTCCCGAACAGCCACCCCAGGCATCAGTGGAATCACTCGAACATTCCTGTGAAAACCTGGTGATGGCATGCCCTCATCCGGAAGCGACGGTTTCGGCCAAAGAATTCACATCCGCGAGCAGGCGTTCCGGCCGTGGCCGGGAGTCGCACCAGGGATTTTGCGGATCCGATTCCGGGGAGAGTCGCTTTCCGTTCAATCGCAAGGGGTTGCGAGCGGGTGACCGGCCGTGAAGACTGTTCCGCGTTCGTCGATCCGAGCGTTCGGGTCGGCGATGATTGCGCGGCTCTCGCGGCCCGTGCGGAGGCTTCCGCGCGGTGGTCGCGAGGGGAGGGATCGCAAGGGGGACGGGTATGCCGAGTGCGGCGATCACACAGGTCAGGGCCGTAGCGGCGACCGGACTGACGGTCCGGGAATCCTGTCCGGGGCGGCCGGGCAGGCCTGGCCTGCCGGCGGGGTGAAGGCATTCGGCAGTTCGCCGTTCCCCCGGGCGGCCCGGAATTCCGGTCGCATTCGCACCGTCCGCTCGGGGAGCGCCGAAGCGGACCGGAACGACTGCGTGCGAGCGGGTTCAGCGGTGTACCGGTAAGGTGCCCGGTGATTCCCGTTCACGCTCCGCCGACGGTTGCCGGCAGGGCTTCCGCGCATTCCCGTCGTTCCCGCGAGTCCTGAGTCAAGGAGCGCAGGTGACCGGAAAATCCGCCGGGCGCTCCCCGCCAATCCGGAATTAATCCGCGGACGCCAAGCCGGGTCCGTACCCGAGAACCAGTCAACGGGAGCTTCCACCCATGCCGTACCGCACCCTGATGCCGGTTCGTGAGCGCGCGCCGTACCTCTTACGCCGCGAACTCCAGCACCGGCTCGACACGCTGGCGCGCACCCACCGGGTGCCCGGCGCCCAGATGGTCCTGGACACCGGGGCCGAGGTCCTCGCCCTGCACACCGGGGTGGCCGACGCCGCCACCGGCGCCCTGTTCACCGGGGAGACCGCCGTTCCGGTGGGGTCGCTCACCAAGCCCTACACGGCCGCCCTGGTGCTGCTGCTCGCCGACGACGGCGACCTCGACCTCGACGACCCGGTCGCCGACCACCTCCCCGAACTGCGGGGAATGCCCGAAGTAACGATTCGCCAACTGCTCAGCCACACCGGGGGACTGCCCACCGGACCGGACTCCGACGCGGCCGCCCGGACCACCGCGGCGCGCTACCTGTCCGCCGTGTGCGCCGCCGGGCAGGAGCTGTTCCCGCCCGGGGCCGACTTCTCCTACTCCAACGCCGGCTACGTCGCCGCCGGGCGCCTGGTGGAGACGGTGACCGGCATGCCGTGGCACGAGGCCGTGCGCACCCTGCTGCTCGAACCGCTCGGCACCGTGCCCCAGT
>NZ_JAFLNG010000626.1 GCF_017427025.1 Streptomyces sp. FH025 | reverse complement strand
CAGCGACACCACCGCATGCCCCGCCGGCAACGCGTGCGCCAGATCCGACGGCGACCACCGCAGCCGCTCCACGTCCCGCGTCGTCACCGACTCCGTCTGCGCCGTCGTCCCCGACAACGCCTTCCGCCCCATCCGCCCGGCCCGCCGTATCACCCCACCGGAGGTGTCGGGGGTGTGGGTCACCTCGGTTTCGTGAACGACGTGCGTACCCCACGCCTCGGAGAAGAACTTCCCGTCCCACGGGGCGATACCCGGAAAGACCATCCGGCAGCCAACAGCCCCGAACAGTGGAGTCCTCAGCGCTTCGGGCAGGTCCATTAGGGTGCGCAGCAGGAGTACGGCTCCGGCATTCGTCCCCCGCATCCGCTGGAGGCCTCGGACGGTGTTGGCGTCCAACGCTGCGGACGCGTCATCCACCACCAACCCGGCGAACAGCGAACGATCCCGGCGAGCAGCCGCCGCTACGACGAACTGCCCCACCACTAGACGGGAGAGAATCCGGGCGGCTTCCGGATGGCTCCGATCGGGAAGCTTCACCCGGACCCGGAGGGGGTGGTCGAGTACCCGCATGGCAAAGGGCAGACGGCCCGTGCCATCGGTGGCGAAGGCTCCTTCGAAGGCCGGCCGATCAAGCAGTGCCAGCCTGTCCGCCAGCAAGACACCCGGGTCATCGGCACGGCCCTGCTGTCGTTGCCGGTACTCAAGGTCCCGCTCGTAGATCGCCAACTGGCCGCTCTCGCGAAGGGCCTTGACGAGCGGTTCCATCGTCTCCGGCTCCCCGGAGAGCAAGGCTCTCAGTTCACGGACACCGGGGTACCGCTGGTACGCGGTGTTAAACGGGCCGACCACCTGCTGAAGTGTCGTTCGGACGCTTTCCGCGCGCGCGGTCAGTTCGTCCGGCAGTAGGGCGTCGGCCAACCTGGCCGCCGCTTCGTCCGGGTCCTGCGTCGCACCGTAGAGATCCAGTCCGTAGATCGAACCCTGATCGCCTGGCGCAATCACCACGTCGTACCAGGAATCCGGACCGAGATCCGCATCCGCTGCTCCGATCACGACGACGCATGCCGTTCCCGCCAGTGCCTGCAGGCACAGCGTCTCCGTGACAGGCCGAGCCAGTCGAGCCGTCTTACCTGTACCCGCCGGGCCGACGGCCAGCAGCGACGTGCCGAGGACCGTGGGATCCAGCGCGAACCCGGTCGACCGGTGGGTCTGGGGGTTCTTCACCACGTCCTGCGTCGTCCCCAACCGAACCTGCTGGAGCAACAGGTCGTGCCAGGCCCTTCGAGTCGCCAGGTCCCGGGCCTCCGACGGATGCGAGAATGCCGCACCGCCCCGTGCGAGCACCTGATCGACAAAAGCGGGGAGGAAGGCGGCATTCGCCTGGGCGGACTCCCACGCCCGCTGAATTCGGACGTAGTCGACATCTCCGACCGTCACCTGATCCAGCTTCTCGGCTGCCGCCGATGCACCGCAAGACCGCTGGGCCAACCACGGATCGGCCACGAGCGCCCGCTCGGTGTCTACGGGGTGTCCAGCCGGAGCGGACCCCTCGTGGGTAATGGCGCGAGCGAGCACTGGAGCGACGTTCTTCCGCCACCCCGCTCGTGTGAGGAAGCGGCGCCCGACCTCCCGCCACCTCCCGGTGCGCCAAAACACCGCAGCCGCGCAGCTGATGGTGACGAGGTTGATGAGAATCTGCACGGTGTTGAACTGTTCCGGCGACGTCCCCGCGAACCAGCCGAGCAGCCCCGTCGCCCACATGAGCACGAACGTGCCGATGTAGTACGTCGCGATCGTCGCGATGAGGTTCAACCCGGCACGCCACAGCAGTTGCCCCGTGGGCACCTTCGCTTCTTCGGCCTCCACGGGATCCACCCGTTCATACCCCTGCCGGAAGATTCCGGGCTCCGCCTCAGGACGCGGAATCGCCACCCACGCCGGCAGGTCGAAGTTCGCGCCCTCCACGACGCCGGGCCGTTGGTGTGGCAGGGGGGTGGGGGGTCTGGTGGTGGTGCGCTCGACGTGGTGGTGTGACCCGTCCTGTGCCATGTACGGCCCCGCTCCCTCGCCCGCCC
Source organism: Streptomyces sp. FH025 (assembly GCF_017427025.1). Classification (GTDB taxonomy): domain Bacteria; phylum Actinomycetota; class Actinomycetes; order Streptomycetales; family Streptomycetaceae; genus Kitasatospora. The sequence continues at coordinate 2,507 of NZ_JAFLNG010000626.1, read as the reverse complement.
GGCCCGACCGCCGTCGGTGCCGCCATACCCATGCCGCCGTACCGGCGACACGCCCGCGCTCAGGGTAGTGGAGCGGGCCCGGCGGGTAGTCGCGCCACCCGCGCTGGCCGTGCCGGACAAGTCGGACGGCGGAGTGCTACCGAGTGGCGCATGCCTGGTCGGCGAAGGCGGCCGTAGCCTGCGAAGCACCGAGCCGAGAAGTCTGGAGAAACCCCATGAGCGCCGTAACGCCGCTCCCGCAGGAGCGCCGCCTGGTCACCGCGATCCCCGGTCCGAAGTCGCAGGAGCTGCAGGCCCGCAAGCTGGGTGCGGTGGCGGCCGGCGTCGGCACCACCCTGCCGGTGTACGTCACCCGTGCCAACGGCGGCGTGCTGGAGGACGTGGACGGCAACTCGCTGATTGACTTCGGCTCCGGCATCGCCGTGACCAACGTCGGCAACAGCGCCGAGGCCGTGGTGGCCCGGACGACCGAGCAGCTGGCCAACTTCACCCACACCTGCTTCATGGTGACCCCGTACGAGGGTTACGTGGCCGTCGCCGAGCAGCTGAACGAGCTGACCCCGGGCGACCACGAGAAGCGCACCGCGCTGTTCAACTCCGGCTCCGAGGCCGTCGAGAACGCGGTGAAGATCGCCCGCGCCTACACCAAGCGCCAGGCCGTCGTCGTGTTCGACCACGGCTACCACGGCCGCACCAACCTCACCCTGGCGCTGACGGCGAAGAACATGCCGTACAAGCAGGGCTTCGGTCCGTTCGCCCCCGAGATCTACCGGGTGCCGGTCGCCTACCCGTACCGCTGGCTGACCGGTGCGGAGAACGCCGCCGCCGAGGCCGCCGCCCAGGCGATCGACACCATCAACAAGCAGATCGGCGCCGAGAACGTCGCCGCGATCATCATCGAGCCGATCCAGGGCGAGGGCGGCTTCATCGAGCCGGCCAAGGGCTTCCTGCCGGCGATCGTGGAGTTCGCGAAGGCGAACGGCATCGTGTTCGTCGCGGACGAGATCCAGACCGGTTTCTGCCGCACCGGCCAGTGGTTCGCCTGCGAGGACGAGGGCATCGTCCCGGACCTGATCACCACCGCCAAGGGCATCGCCGGCGGTCTGCCGCTGTCCGCGGTGACCGGCCGCGCCGAGATCATGGACGCCGCGCAGACCGGTGGCCTGGGCGGCACCTACGGCGGCAACCCGGTGGCCTGCGCCGCCGCGCTGGGCGCCATCGAGACCATGAAGGAGCAGGACCTCAAGGGCAAGGCGCAGCGGATCGGCGAGATCATGCTGGGCCGTCTGCGGGCCATGCAGGAGAAGTACGAGATCATCGGTGAGGTCCGCGGCCGCGGCGCGATGATCGCCGTCGAGCTGGTGAAGGCGGGCGGCAAGGAGCCGAACGCGGAGGCCACCGCCGCCATCGCCAAGGCCTGCCACGCCGAGGGTCTGGTCGTGCTGACCGCCGGCACCTACGGCAACGTGCTGCGCTTCCTGCCGCCGCTGGTCATCCCGGAGCACCTGCTGAACGAGGGCCTGGACATCCTGGAGGGCGCGTTCGCCGCCGTCTGAGCGGTGTCGTCCGTCAGGTCGTGAACCCCCCTCCGGAGGGTTGTCCGGACAGCGCTGAACGGCCCGTGGGACCTCTGGTCCGCACGGGCCGTTCGGTTGTACGGGGACGGGTGAGCAACCGGTACGAGGGGGCCGGCACGAGGGGCCGGCACGAGGGGCCGGTGCGACGGTCGGGCATGATCGACGGGACGCCCCGGAGGTTGCCCCGGGCGGGGTGAAGATGATGTGCGGAATCGCTGAAGGCGCTCGGCGCGGAAGGGCGGTTGACGTAGTGTCATCGCAGATGGACAGCGAGCCTCAGCCAATGGCGGAGCCGCCTGTGGAGCCCCCTTCGGGGTCGGGTCCGCGCGGACGCCGCGAGGACGACCAGGCCGCCCCGGAAGGGCCGGCACACACCGAAGGCCGATCGACCGACCGTCCGACCCACACCCCCCGGGACGCGCGGAACGGCGATCATCAGAGCCGCCCCGGAGCTCTCCCCCCTGCTCCGGGGCGGCTGTTCGCCGTCCCGGCCCGGGTGGCCCGGTCGGTGGCGCTGCCGGTGGTGGCGGCGGTCGTACTGCTGGCGGTGTCCTGGCAGGTCGCGGTGGACGGGCCGTTGCTCGGCCTGGACCGCTCGGTCCGCGCGGCCGTGCGGTCGGCGCACCACGACCACCCCGACGCCCTGATCGACCGTCTCGGCCACCTGCTGTCGGACCTGGGCAGCGCCGTCCCGGCCGTCCCGGTGCTGCTGGCGGCCGGCGCGTTGGCCGCCTGGTGGTGGCACCGGGCGGGGGCGGCACGCTGGTGGCTGCCACTGCCGGTGGCGGTGCTGACCTCGGGGTTGATCCCGTTGCTGGTGGTCCCGGCGAAGGCGGCGTTCGCCCGGCCGGGGCCGCTCGGGGAGCCGCTGGTGCCGGGGCAGTGGGGTTGGTACCCGTCCGGACACACCGCGACCGCGACGTTCTCGTA
>NZ_JAFLNG010000625.1 GCF_017427025.1 Streptomyces sp. FH025 | reverse complement strand
ATCGCCCTCGGCGGGCGGCTGTTCTGGGAGAGCGGGGGCGAGCTGCCGGCCGCGATCGAGAGCCGGTTGCAGGGGCGGGTGCCGGTGCTGCCGCGCCTGGTGGTGGTGCATAGCACGACCACGGAGCTGGTCGGCGCGGCGGCGGCGGCCGTCCGGCTCGCGGACGGGGCCACCTTCATCACGCGCTGAGCCGCGCCCGGTCGACCCGCTCGGAGGCCTGGGAGCCCTCACTATTTCTCACTGTGATAGAAACTCCTTGCGCGCCGGCGATCCGACGTGCGCGCCAGCGACCCGAGGAGACCCGGATGCCCACCGCCGCCTTCGCGATGGACCCGGCGCGCTTCCCCGACGTCTACGGCCCCGAGGCCCTCGCCCGGGTCGCCGCCGGCGCCGGGCTGCTGACCGACCCGACCGCGGCGCACGGCGTGTGGAGCGCCGAGCGGCTGGCCGCCGCACCCGAGGCACTGCGCGACGTCGAGGTGCTGTTCACCGGCTGGGGCGGACCGGTGCTGGACGCCGCCGCCCTGGCCCGGCTCCCCCGCCTTCGGCTGGTGCTCTACGCGGCGGGATCGGTGCGCCGGATCGCCGGCGAGGCGTTCTGGGCGGCGGACATCCCGATCGTCACCGCCGCCCACGCCAACGCCGTCCCCGTCGCGGAGTTCACCGTGGCCCAGATCGTCTACGCCCTCAAGGACGGCTGGCGCCACGTCCTCGCCGCCCGGGCCGCCCGCGCCGCCGTCCCGGCCGGCCGCACCCCGGGCGCGTACGGCTCCACCGTCGGCGTCCTGTCGCTCGGCGCCGCCGGGCGCCTGGTCTGCGAGATGCTGCGCGGCTACGACGTCCGGGTCCTCGCGCACGATCCGTACGCCCCGACGCCGCCCGGGGTGCGGGCCGTGGGCCTCGACGAACTCTTCGCCACCGCCGACGTGGTGAGCGTGCACACCCCACTGCTCCCGGAGACCCGCGGACTCGTCGGCCGGCGGCTGCTGACCGCGATGAAGCCCGGCGCCACCCTGGTCAACACCTCGCGCGGAGCCGTTCTCGACGAGCCCGCGCTGCTGGAGGTCCTCGCCGAACGCCCGGACCTCTTCGCCGTGTTGGACGTCACGGACCCCGAGCCCCCGGCGCCCGGCTCGTCACTGTTCACCCTGCCCAACGTGGTCGTCACCCCTCACCTGGCGGGCAGCCGGGAGCTGGAGCGCCGCCGCCTCGGCGACCTGGTGGTCGGCGAGTTCGAGCGCTGGCTGCGCGGCGAACCGCTGCGGTGGGCACTCGACCGGCACACCTACGAACGGATGGCCTGAGCCGTGCCGCGACACCGCGACCCCGACATCGTCAGCCCCGACATCGTCGTGATCCTGACGGACCAGCAGACCGCCGACGCGATGAGCGCCGCCGGGAACCCGTACCTGCGCACCCCCGCGATGGACGCGCTGGCCGCCGCCGGCACCCGCTACCCCAACGCCTACTGCGCCCAGCCGCTCTGCACGCCCTCCCGCGCCAGCCTCATGACGGGCCGCCTGCCCAGCACGGTCGGAGTCACCGGCAACACCGGCGGACCGCAGGACCCGCTGCTGGGGCGGCTGTTCACCGAGGCCGGGTACGACTGCGGCTACGGCGGCAAGTGGCACCTGCCGGAGCTCGACCTGCCCGAGGGCCGGGGCTTCCGCCGGATCCACCCGGCCGGCGGGGACGATGCCGGACTCGCCCGCGCCGCCGCCGAGTTCGTCCGCGCACCGCGCGAGCGGCCGTTCCTGCTGGTCGCCTCCTTCCTGGAGCCGCACGGCATCTGCGAGTGGGCCCGCGGCCAGGACCCTCGCACCGGCCCGCTCCCGCCCGAGCCGCCCGTCCCGCAACTCCCGCCGCTGCCGCCCAACTTCCCGATCGCGCCGTACGAGCCGGCACTGCCCCGGCTCGCCCGGTTGGCCCAGCCGCACACCCACCCGACCGCCGAGTGGCGCGAGGACGACTGGCGCCGCTACCGGCACGCCTACTACGCCCTGGTCGAACGGGTCGACCGGCACATCGGGCTGCTGCTGGCCGCGCTGGAGGAACGCGACCGGGAGACCGTGGTGGTGTTCAGCTCCGACCACGGCGACGGCGCGGGCGCCCACCGCTGGAACCAGAAGTGGGCCCTGTACGAGGAGTGCGTGCGGATCCCCCTGGTGGTCACCGGGCCCGGGGTCGCCTCCGGCACCGTCGACGAGCGGCTGGTGGCGGCCGGGCTGGACCTCATCCCGACGCTCTGCGACCTGGCCGGCATCGAGGCGCCGGACGGGCTGCCCGGCCGCAGCGTCCGCGCGCCGCGCCCGCACGACAGCGTGGTGGTCGAGACCCGCTGGGAGATCCCCGGCTTCAACAACGCCCTGGGCCGGATGGTCCGCGCCGGGCGGCACAAGTACGTCTGCTACGCCTGGGGCGACCACCGCGAGCAGCTCTTCGACCTCGCCGCCGACCCCGGAGAGCTGGTGAACCTGGCGGTCGACGCCCGGCACGCGCCGCTGCTCGACCGGTTCCGGGCCCTGCTCTCCGAGCACTGCGCGGCGGTCGCCGACCCGTTCGCCCGCTTCGTGCCCCCGGCCTCGCAGGTCTCGGACGCGACCCGATGACGAAGGGGCCGGCCCGCTCGGGCCGGCCCCTCCTCCCCCGGTCGCTCACGGACGGACGGCGATCAGCTCGCGCCCCCGCAGGGTGTAGAGCACGCCGTTCTCGTCGGCGGCCAGCCGGGCGCCGCTGTACCACTCGGCGTCCACCTCGACCAGCACGGTGGCGGCCAGGGTGTCCCGGTCCAGCCGGAACAAGCTCCGCTCGCTGATCCCGTACAGGGCGCCGCCGTTGACCAGCAGCCGCGGATTGGTGCCGGCCGGTGCCCCCAGGTCCGCCCGCCGCCCGATCACGGGGGTGAACCCGGCTCGCCTCGAACCGCACAGGTCGACGGTGAACGCCCGGCCGTTCACGGTCAGCCCGTACAGGGTGTTCCCGAGCACCGCCAGGCTGCTGACGCCCGCCCCCAGATCGGTCGCGGTGCGCCACAGCTCCCGCCCGGCCCGGTGGTCCCAGGCGGCGAGGTCGCCGCGCGGGCCGGTCGGCCGGGCGTTGTCGCCGCCGAGGAACGCCTGGCCGTGCCCGACCGCCACGGCGCGAACCAGCTGGCCGGGGCCGAGCGGGTCCGGGTGCACGGTCGGCAGGCCGCTGCCCGGGCGGTAGGTGACGAAGGAGCCGCCGCCGGTGGTGTCGGCCTGGATCCCGAGCAGCAGCAGGCCGCTGTCGGCGTCCCAGCGGATCACCTGCGGCCGGTTCTGCTCCTGGGGCAGCGCCGCCTCCTTCACGGGCACCCGGTCGGCCCCCGGGCGGTAGCGCCAGATCCCCTGCGAGGAGTAGACGCCCAGGTAGAGGGTGCCGTCGTCGAGGATCACGGTGTCCTTGGCCTCGCCCGGCACCGGGAGCTTGCGGACGGTTCCCGCGGCCAGGTCGTGCAGCGCGATCGAGCCGTTGCCGCCGACGTACACCCGCCCGGCGCGGGCCGCCACCGACATGCCGAGCTGAGCGGCGGCGGGCGCGCCCGCCTCGACCAGGTCCCGGGTGGCGACGGCCCCGGTGGTGAGGTCCAGGGTCCACGCGGTGCCGCCCTCGGTGACCCCGGCCAGGGTGTCGCCGAGCCGGCCGAGGCCCCACGAGTTGCCGTCCGGCACGGGCACCGCGAGCTGGTCGAGGGCGCCGGTGGCGAGGTCGTGCCGCCACAGCACGCCGTGCTCGGTGGAGGTGAACCAGAGGGTGTCCCCCCGCCGCTGGAAGTTGGTCACGCTCTTGGTGCCGGGGACGGCGAAGGCCCTGAGGACCCGGTGGTCGGCCGGGTCGAGCAGCGCCACGTGGGCGGGCGCGCCCTCGGTGGACACCGCCAGCAGGTCGTCGCCGAGGACGGTGATCCGGCGGACGATCGTGTCGCCGCGCAGGTCGGGCGGGGTGATGTCGGTGACGGCGCCGGTGGCCCGCTCGACGGCGTACAGGGTGGCCCGGGTCGCCCCGCCGCCGCCCGCGAGGTTGCTGCCGACGCCGAGGTAGGCGTGGGTCGCGGTGGCCGCGACGGCGCGGCCCTGGGTGGCGTTCGGCGCCGGGGACGCGACCTCGGTGACCGCGCCGGTGGCCGGGTCCCAGGCGTACAGGCCGGGCCCGGCGGCGCGGCCCTTCTGCCGGCCGGTCGCGTAGACCGTGCCGTCGGGCGCGACGGCGACGTCCCGGACGTCGGCGCCCGGCACGTTCCCGAGCGCGGTGAGCGTGCCGTCGTAGCGGTAGAGGTTGTCCTCACCGGGGGCGTCCGTGACCCCGAGGTGGAGCACGCCGCCCTGGGCGGCCGAGCCCTGGACGAAGTTTCCGGTCGGCAGTTCGACGGTGGCGGTGACCTCGCCGGTCGGCAGGTGGTAGCCGATCACCCGGGCGGGGGCGAGGTTGCGCGAGCCGATCCACAGGGTCTCGCCGATCAGCGTCGCGCTCATCAGCGGGAAGTCGGCGTTCCCTGGGCCGAGTTCGGTCACGTCCGGCCCGGCCGCCGCGGCGGCGGGCAGGCCGAGCACCGAGAGCGCGGCCAC
>NZ_JAFLNG010000624.1 GCF_017427025.1 Streptomyces sp. FH025 | reverse complement strand
AAAAGCGTGGCGGCAGAGACGTACGCTGACCATGGATTCGGCAGGCACGGAGGGTGCCTGTACGAACGCGGAGGGTTGGCTCGTCGGCTGGCCCGAATTAATCGAGCAATGGGTGGGTGATTCCCATGGGTGGCGTCGAGCGCACGGTGTTCGATGACGGTGAGACGGCGGAACTCTCGGACGGCGTCGCGGAGTTCTACAGCGCGGTGGGGAAGTTGATCAAACACTTCCGCGAGCGGGCCGGGATCACCCAGAGGCAGCTGGCCAAGCTGAGCGGCTACAGTGAGGATCTGGTCAGCGCGATCGAGCGGGGTGTGCGGACCCCGAGAATCGAGTACCTGACGCTGGTGGACGGCCTCCTCAACGCACAGGGCGCGCTGAAGGCCGTCGCAGACGACGTGATGAAGGCGAAGATCCGGGTCAGCGAGCGACACCCGGCCTTCTCCAAGGCCTTCACGTCCGAAGAAAACCGGGCCATCGAGATCCACGAGTACAGCACGATGGTCATCCCGGGCTTGTTGCAGACCGAGGCGTACATCCGAGCGTTGTACGAGATGAGGCGCCCGCTGCTTTCGCCCGAGAAAGTTGACGAGTGGGTAGCGGCTCGACTGACGCGCAAGGAGATCCTGGCTCGTTGGCCGATGCCCGTTGTAACGTGGGTGGTTGATGAGAGCGTCCTACGGCGCCCTCTCGGCGGATGGGACGTCCACAGGGAGCAGCTCCAGCATCTCCTCAAGGTGGGCCAGATGCGAGGCCCTGAACTCCAGATCATGCCGCTCGACCGGATGTCCCATGCCGGAATGGGCGGCTCCTTCACCATCCTGACCCCGCCCAATCGGCCGCAGATCGGCTATGTGGCGGCACAGCACGTGAATCGGCTGATCACGGACCCGGTGGAAGTCCGTAATATGGCCGCACGGTACAGCAGCATCCGGGCTCAGGCGCTTAGTCTGAGTGAGTCCCTGGCCCTGATCGAACAGATTCTGGGAGAGCGGTAGGCATGGCCGAGCTGGCGTGGTTCAAGAGCAGCTACAGCACCAATGAGGAGGCCCAGTGCGTAGAGGTCGCCGAAACGCCTGGCGTCGTCCACGTGCGTGATTCCAAGGACAAGAGCGGCCCGCAGCTGGCCTTCGAGCCGGCCGCATGGGAGGCGTTCGTAACGTTCGCCGCCACTGCCGAGGTCTGATCCAGACCCCCTCAACGGCCCACCGCTACCCAGCGGCGGGCCGTTGGCGTACCGTCACAAGACATGGAACTGGTCTGGTTCAAGAGCAGCCACAGCACCAACGAAGATGCCAACTGCGTCGAGATCGCCTGGCGCAAGAGCAGCTACAGCACCAACGAGGGCGCCCAGTGCGTCGAGGTCGCCGAGACCACGACCGCCGTCCTCGTCCGCGACTCCAAGGACAAGAGCGGCCCCCACCTGGCCTTCGATCCGACCGCATGGCAGGCGTTCGTGACGTTCGCCGCCACTGCCGAGGTCTGATCCGAACCTCCCCTCAACGGCCCACCGCTACCCAGCGGCGGGCCGTTGGCGCACCGCCATCAACGAGGTGTTCAATCACCGGGAGCGCCGTCACAACGAAAGGAGCCGAGCAGTGACACTGCCGAAGACTGCGGAGGAACAACGGCCGGAACACCGACAGTTGGATCGCGTCGACCTGGGAGAAGTGCCCTACGAGGCGGCGCAGGCGGACATGGCCCGCTGGGTCGAGGAGCGCAAACAGGGCCTCGCAGCCAACCGGCTCTTCCTGCTCACGCACCCGCCGGTGATCACCTACACCGCCCGGACGCCCAAGGACCAACTCCCCGACGAGGGTTCACCGATCACCCTGGTGCAGACCGACCGCGGCGGCCACGCCACCTACCACGGCCCCGGCCAGCTCATCGGCTACCTCGTGCTGAACGTCCGCGAGCTCGGCCCGCGTGGCCTGATACGCCGTGTCGAGCAGGCGCTGATCGACGCGCTGGACACCCTCGGCTTCCCGGCGATCCGCCGGGAGACCCCGCGGGGCTCCGAGAGCCTCGTCGGTGTGTGGACCCCCGATCACCGCAAGCTCGCCTCGATCGGCATGCGCATCAGCGGGAGCGTCTCCAGCCACGGCTTCGCCCTCAACGTGGCCCCCGACCTGAGCGTCTACACCGACTTCACCGCCTGCGCCCTGCCCGGCGTCCGCATGACCTCCCTGGCCGAACTCGCCGCCGAACGCGGACTGTCGACCCCGACCGAGGCCGAGGTGCGCGACGCGGTCGCGCGAGCGGTCACCGCGCAGCTGGCACCCCGGTAGGAGGCAGAACAAAGAAGGACCGGAGCCGTACAGACACGAGGTGTCGGGTTCCGCCACCGTTCCCCCTGGGAGGCGCCAGGACCGTTGAGGCGGCCGGCCATCGGAGCACCGAAACCGCCCGCCTCCCAATGCCACGGCTGGGTGGCGGCCGGTGTGGCACGTGAAAAGACTGCGGACGGGGCCAGGTCTGTCGACCACGCCCCCATTCACCCCCGCTCCGGCGTTCCGCCGGTCTGCCAGAAGGAAGCACCATGCTCCGTTCGCTCGCTCGCCGCTGTCTGCGCCCTGCCACGATCGCCGCCACCCTCGCGGTCGCCGCCGTACCCGTCCTGGCCGCCACACCCGCTCACGCCGCCGGGCCCTCCTACACCTGCGACGACATCGAGGGCACTCTCGCCGGCGGCCTCGCCACCGGCCTGACCAACTGCGTGGCCTCCGGCGGCGCCCCGGCGAGCGGCCCGATCACCGGGGCCTTCACCATCGTCCGCCGTTCGGACAACCTCACCGCCACCTGCACAGGCTTTGCCCCGGCCCCCTCCGGCATCGCCGAAACGCCCGCTGCGGTCGAGGGCTTCAGCTGCACCGAATAGCGCGCGGCAGCGATGGCGGCCGGTGGGGAGGCGGCGGCACGGGCGGGGAGCCTCAGCTACGGTCCGACGCGCACGCCAGAATGCAGATGTAGGAGCGGTCCCCCCGCTTCGGGTTCGGCTGTTCGAGTCGGGCCGCGACGGTGAAACCGGCCTGTTCGAGGAGTTCGACGAGACGCCCCGCCGGGACCAGGTGCGAGGCGTACGACACCGGGTGGCCGTACGCCCGGGCCGGGCGCAACACCTGCTGCTCAGCGGCGTGGCCACCGAGCAGCAGGTGGCCGCCGGGGGCCAGCACTCTACTGAACTCCTGGAACAGCGCGGGCAGTTGCTCGGCCGGAGTGTGGTGGACGGAGTACCAGGCGAGGATGCCGCCGAGGGCGCCGTCGGCGAGGTCGAGGGCGGCCATCGAGCCGCGCAGGAAGCGCAGTTGAGGGTAGGCCCGACGGGCGAGGGCGACCATCTCGCCCGACACGTCGACACCGAAGGCCGACAGCCCTAGAGCGGACAGGTACGCCGTCACCCGCCCCGGCCCGCAGCCGAGGTCCGCGACCTCGCCGCCGCCCGACTCCCGTACCAGCTCGGCGAAGGCGGCGAGCATCGCCCGGGACACCGGGTCCATGTCCTCCGGCGGGATGACGAGGCGGAGGTAGTCGGCGGCGACGGTGTCGTACGACTCCCGGACGGCGGCGAGGTGCGCGGGCTCGGTCACCGCGCCACCCTAGCGTTCGGCCCCGGCCTCGGCCCCGGCGAGCTTCGCGGCCTTGGCGGCGCGCTCGGCGAACACTTTCTCGCGGCGGTCGGCGGTCTGCTTCATCATCTTCTTGCGGTCGCGGGCGGAGAGGCGGTCGATGTACAACTGCCCGTTGAGGTGGTCGGTCTCGTGCTGGAGGCAGCGGGCGAAGTAGCCCTCGCCCTCGATCACGACGGGCTCGCCGTGCTGGTCGACTCCGCGCACCACCGCGTGGGCCGGGCGAGCAAGCCGGGTGTTGGCGCCGGGGACGGAGAGGCAGCCCTCGGTGTCCTCGATCAGGCGGCGGCCGGGCTCCTGCTCCTCGACGACCGGGTTGAGCACGTGGCCGACGTGCCGGACGCCGTCCTCGTCGGTGCAGTCGTAGACGAACAGGCGCAGGTCCACGTCCACCTGGTTGGCGGCGAGGCCGCAGCCGTCGGCGACGTACATGGTCAGGAACATCTCGTCGATCAGCCGGGCCAGTTCCGGGCTGCCGAAGTCCTCCTCGGTCGCCGTCCGGCAGGCGCTGCCCAGGATCTCCTCCCCCACCTCGGTGATCCGCAGGACGGTCGGGCGGTCGCGCAACTCGGACACGGGTGCTCCCTCGATGGATTTGCAGTCGACTTTGCAAAGTAGCAGACTTTGCAAAGTGACCGAAGACCTCGCCCGGAGCGACGCCCTCCCCGAGCACGCCGTCCGCACCGCGCTGCTGGAGCTGCTGGCCGAACGCGGCACCGTCACCTCCACCGAAGCGGCCGCGCGGCTCGGGTACAGCTCGGGCCTGTGCTCGTTCCACCTGCGGCAGCTGGCCCGGTACGGACTGATCGAAGAGGCCCCGGCGACCGACGGGCGCGCCCGGCCGTGGCGGCTGCCCCAGCCCCAACCGCAAGAAACGACGCACGAGTTCGACGAACTGGCCCGAGGCCTGGAGGACGAGAGCTACCAGCGCTGGCTCGCCCGGCGCAGCGAGGCCCCGGCCGAATGGC
>NZ_JAFLNG010000623.1 GCF_017427025.1 Streptomyces sp. FH025 | reverse complement strand
GGCGATGGCCTTCGGGTCGGAGGTGGCGGCGGAGGCGGTGGCGGGGACCACGGCGGCACCCAGGGCGGTCAGACCAGCGGCACCGGTGAGGATGGCGGCAGAGGTACGCATACGGAGCTTGAAAGCGGGCATATAGAACAGGACCTCAATCGGGTTGGTCGAGTCGCACCACCCAGAACCTTGGCCGGACAGGGGCCGTTGTGGTCGGGGAATGCGACTCGGCGGTAAGCCGTTCACCGGAGGGACAGGAACCGGTGTGGCTGGCGACGAGAGCCATTGTTGGCAGACGGAATCGGCCGTCGCCAAGACCCCCTTGTTACGACTCCCGGTCGTAAGGGCGGTGCCCTCCGTGGATTCGAAGGGGCACTCGGATGGGGCTCGCGCACTGGCGCTGACCTGCGCAGACGCTCACTGGTACGGACCAGACGGGGTGGCGCGCGGGCCGTTACTACCGCTCGTCGTGGTTTTCGATCGCGTGTGAGCGCACTCACCGTTTAGGCCCTGCGGGCCGTCACCCGCAGACTCACGGACGCCACTTTGGGTACAGACGATCTGTGCCCGGCGCCACATCCGCGATCCGGGCCCGGAGGCCCCGGGTCAGCGCAGGTCGCCCAGCCGGCGGTGGCGGACGGCGCGGGCCGCGAGCCGGTCCGCCTCGTCGGCCGCCACCAGGGCGTCGAGCGCAGTCCCGATCGCCGCTCCCAGCCGCGCGCAGAAGGCCTCCGGCTCCTCGGCGGCGTCCGGCAGCTCGGGGACGATCTCGTCCACCAGTCCGACCTGCGCCAGGTGGTCCGCGCCGATGCCCTGGGACCGCGCCAGCTCGGCGGCGTGCGCGCCGTCCCGGTGCACGATCGCCGAGGCGCCCTCCGGCGGCAGCGGCGCCAGCCAGGCGTTCCCGGCGGCGAGCACCCGGTCGGCCGGGAGCAGCGCGAGGGCGCCGCCGCCGGAACCCTGGCCGAGCAGGACGGCGAGGACGGGCGTGCGCAGCGCGAGCAGGGTGGTCAGGCAGTACGCGATCTCGACCGCGATCCCGTCCAGCTCGGCCCGGACGGACAGCTCGGCCCCGGCCGTGTCCACCACGGTGACCAGCGGCAGCCCCAGCTGCTCGGCCAGCCGCGCGCTGCGCCGGACGGCCCGCAGGTCGGCGGCGGTGAAGGGGCGGTCGTGCTCCGGGCCCTGCCGCTGCTGGCCGACGACCAGGACGGGCCGGCCGCCGAGCACGGCGAGGGCGCGGACCAGCGCGCCGTCACGGCCCCCGGGCGCGTCCAGCAGCACCAGCTCCTCGGCGGTGCGGCGCAACAGCTCGCGGGTGCCGGGGCGGTCGGGTCGGCGGGTGCGGCGGACGGCGTCCCAGGCGTCGGGGTGGTCGATGGCCGGTCGGCCGGTGTCGGGCTGATCGGCACCGCGCTGATCGGCATGGGGCCGGTCGGCATGGGGCCGGTCGGCGCGAAGGCCGGCCGTGGGCGCTCCGGTGCGGGCGCCGCCCGGGGCGGGGGCCGTCGCGAGGACGGCGAGCGTGCGGCGCACCAGCTCGCGCAGCTCCTGCGGCGCCACCACGGCGTCCACCAGGCCCCGCTCGGCCAGCGTCTCCGCCCGCTGGACGTCCGGCGGCAGCTCCACGCCGCGCAGCTCCTCGTACACGCGCGGCCCGAGGAAACCGAGCCGGGCGCCCGGCTCCGCGAAGACCAGCTGGCCGAGCGTGCCCCAGGAGGCGAAGACCCCGCCCATGGTCGGGTTGCGCAGGTAGGTGAGGTAGGGGAGGCCGGCCGCGCGGTGCGCCTCGACGGCGGAGGTGATGCGCAGCATGCAGAGGAAGGCCGCCGAGCCCTCCTGCATCCTCGTCCCGCCGGAGACCGGCAGGGCGAGCAGCGGCAGTCGCTCGGCGGTGGCCCGCTCGACGGCGTGCGTGATCCGCTCCGCGGTCGCGACGCCGATCGAGCCGCCGAGGAAGCCGAACTCGGAGGCGACCAGGGCGACCGGTCGGCCGTCGATCAGGCCGAGGCCGGTGAGGACGGCCTCGTCCAGGCCGGTGCGCTCGCGGGCCCGGTCGAGCGAGGCGCGGTAGCCGGGGTCGACGGGCGGTCCGGCCGGCGGCTCGTCCCAGCTCCGGAAGCTCCCCGGGTCGACCAGCAGCCCGATCAGCTGGTGCGCCGTCGGCGACGTGCCCGTACCGGCACTCGGGCCCGCACCCGTGCCCTTGCCCGAATTCGCGCTCGCACCCACGCCCGTACCCATGCCCACCCCGTCAGAGATCGTTTCGGCCCGACATGGTCCGCAACTCTATGCGGCGTGCACTCTAGGCGGCCTCGACGCGGTGTTGTGGGAGTGCCGTGAAGGTGTGAGGAGGCCGACATCGGCGCTCACGGTTGTTCGACGGCGGTCGACCCTTGGGTCGTACGGGCGGTTCGTGGTCGGCTCCGGGAGGGGGCTCGTGAAGACCTTCGTACAGGTCAAGTCGCTGATGAGACAGCGGAGTTACTCGTCGATTAACAGTTGTCGGAGGCCTTCCGGAGTTGTCGGTGGCTCGCCACACTGGTGGGCATGACCCGCACTCTACGCGCGTGGAAGTCTCGCGCTGCCGCCGTCGCCACCGTTGCCCTGATGACCCTCGCTCCCGTCGCCGTCGCCACCGACGCGCACGCCGACGTGAGCGGCACCGTGTGTCTGTCCGCCCTCCCGTCGCAGGCCACCGACACCCTCAACCTGATCGCCTCCGACGGGCCGTTCCCGTACTCCCAGGACGGCGTGGTGTTCCAGAACCGGGAGGGCGTCCTGCCCAGCGAGTCCTACGGCTACTACCACGAGTACACCGTCATCACCCCGGGCGCCCCGACCCGCGGTACCCGCCGGATCATCACCGGCCAGGCGTACCAGGAGGACTACTACACCGGCGACCACTACGCCACGTTCTACCTGATCGACCAGTCCTGCTGACCCCCTCCCAGCAGGACTGCGGCCCCGGCGAACCTGAGCTCCTCGCCGGGGCCGTGTTCCTTCCGACCCTCCTGGAACCCCGGACTCGACTGCGGCGCACGGTAGTTGTCGGTCCGGCCGCCGAGCCGTTGGACTCCGGGCGCCCGGGCGGTTGCTAGGGTCGGGGCATGGCACCGAGCAGCGCGAACCCCCCGGGACGGCTCCGGCGCGACGCGCAGCGCAACCGCGACCTGCTGCTCGCCGCCGCCCGCGACATGTTCTCCCGGCACGGCCTCGACGTCCCGTTGGACCAGATCGCCAAGGAGGCCGGAGTCGGGAACGCCACCCTCTACCGGCACTTCCCGACCCGCGAGGCGCTGATCGCCGAGGTCTTCGCGGACGCCGGGGCGGGCCTGGCCGGTGCGGGGGAGGAGGCGCTCGCCGCCGAGGACGCCTGGACCGGCCTGGAGCGGTACTTCGGGCGGATCTTCGAACTCGTCGCCGCCGACCGGGGCATCAACGACCTGGTCACCCAGGCCATCCCCGCCATCCCCGGCGAGCAGCGCCCGACCGCCGCCGTGGGCATCGCCTCGGCCTACGGCCGCCCGGCCGCCACCACCGGCGACGTCCCGCTCGACCACCTCGCCACGGGCCCCTCCCCCGTCCCCGTCTTCCTGGTGTGCGGCACGAAGGACGACGTGGTGGAGGCCGAGTACACCCACCGTTTGAACGATGTCCTTGCACAGCGGATGTCGGCGGTCGAACTGCTCGAACTCCCCACCGACCACGCCGGCGTGGTGATGACCGTCTACGACCTCGAGGCCGCCCGCTGCCTCCCCGCGACCGACCCCGACACCCTGCACGCGGGCCGCCGGACCGCCGCCGTCCTCGCCCGCGCGGCCGGACTGCCGTAACGGGCTTGGGGTTCACGAAGCTTGGGGGCCAAGGAGTTCCAGGCTCAGAGCCCCGCGACGAGCGCACCCAGGCCGTGTCCGCGCTCCAGCGCCTCCAGGTCCCGCTGCAGCGGTGGGCGCGGCACGGTGAGCACCGGGCAGGTCGCGTACCGCACGCAGTAGGTGGTCACCGAGGGCCGGATCAGCCGGGAGAGCCGGCCGCGTTCCCGGCCCGCGCCGAGCACCAGCAGGTCCCCGGGCCGGTCCGCGCAGTGCACCAGGGTGTGTCCGGCCTCGCCCCGTACGGCCTGGCAGCGCAGCCGGACTCCGGCGTAGCGTCCGGCGAAGGCCTCGTCCAGCGCCTGCCGCAGTCGGGCGACGGCGGCGTCCCGACCTGCGGTGAGCACCGTCGGGCAGGGGGTTCGACGGTAGCCGAGCTCCTCGCCCGGCGGGGTCCAGCACAGCACCGCGAGCACCTCGACGTCCGCGCGCCGGGCCTCGGCCACCGCGTGGTGCAGCGCGGCGAGGCTGCCGAGCGAGCCGCTGACACCGACCACGATCCGGCCCTCGTCCGCGCCCGCACCCGTCTCCGCCATGGCCCGTCCCGCCTCTCCGTCCCGGACGCTCGAATCCGGCCTGCCGATTCCGGCCGACCGCCCGCGTCACCCCAGCAAAGCGGCCGGCCACCGCCCGGCCCCGGCTCCTTGACGCGGCTCTGACGCGGCGCCCGCCGTTCCGTACGCGTCCCTGATGCGCCCGGGAGGGTCAGGGCCAAGGGCCTGTCTTCGAACTC
>NZ_JAFLNG010000622.1 GCF_017427025.1 Streptomyces sp. FH025 | reverse complement strand
GGAGTCCGCTGTGCTCGTGCTGTTGCCGCCCTCGGAGGGCAAGGCCGCGTCCGGGGACGGCGCGCCGGTCGCGCTGGAGCGGCTGTCGCTGCCCGGGCTGACGGCGGCCCGCGGGGCGGTGCTGGACGCGCTGGTCGGGCTCTGCCGGGGCGACGAGGACACCGCCGCCGAGGTGCTCGGCCTGACCCCCGGCCTGCGGGGCGAGATCGCCAAGAACGCCGGCCTGCTCACCGCCGGGGCCCGTCCGGCGGCCGAGGTGTACACCGGGGTGCTGTTCGACAACCTGGGCCTGGCCGGCCTGGACGCCGCCGCGTACGAGCGGGCCGAGCGCTCGCTGCTGGTGTTCTCCGGCCTGTGGGGCGCGGTGCGGGTCTCCGACCGGATCCCGTCCTACCGCTGCTCGATGGGCGTGAAACTCCCCGGCCTCGGGGCGCTCGGAGCGTACTGGCGGAGCACGATGGTCGATGTGCTCCCCGAGGTGGCGGACGGGCTGGTGCTGGACCTGCGCAGCTCCGCGTACGCGGCGGCCTGGAAGCCGGCCGGCGAGGTGGTCTCCCGTACCGCGACCGTCCGGGTGCTCCAGGAGCGGAACGGCAAGCGCACGGTGGTCAGCCACTTCAACAAGGCGACCAAGGGCCGGATCGTCCGGGACCTGCTGGTCACGGGCGCCGAGCCGAAGACTCCGGGCGAGCTGATGGACGCGCTGCTGGAGCTGGGCCACCGGGTCGAGCTGGCGGCGGAGGGCACGGCGCGCAAGCCGTGGCAGCTGGACGTGGTGGTCACCGAGGTGCACTGAGCACCCCGGTGACGAACCGGTTCAGCGCAGGTGCGAGGTGTCGTTGAGCAGCCGCAGCGAGGCGTTGCCGTCCGCGTAGTACTGGACGGCGCAGATCGAGGCGGCGGACAGCTCCATCCGGTACATCGAGTCCGGCGGGGCGCCGAGCGCGAGGCGGACCAGCGTCTTGATCGGGCTGACGTGCGAGACCACCAGCACGGTCTGTCCCGGGTACCGGGCGGTGATCCGGTCCCGGGCCGCGCCGACCCGGTGGGTGAGGGTGGTGAAGCTCTCGCCGCTGCCGGTCGGCTTGGCCTTGGCGGAGCCCAGCCAGGCCGACAGGTCCTCCGGGTACCGCTGCCGCACCTCGGCGAAGGTCAGGCCCTCCCAGTCGCCGAAGTCGACCTCGCGCAGCCCGTCCTCGTAGTGGACCTCCAGACCGAGCCGGGCGGCGACGGTCTCGGCGGTCTGCCGGGTGCGGACCATCGGGGAGGCGACGACCGCCTGGACGCTGCCGCGCGCGGCCAGCGCCTCGGCGGCCCGTTCGGCCTGCCAGCGGCCCTTGTCGGACAGCTCCGGGTCGGTGCCGCCGCTGCCGGAGAATCGCTTCTCCGGGGTGAGCGGGGTCTCGCCGTGGCGCAGCAGGTCGAAGGTGGTCGGGGTGCCGAGGTCGGCGGGGGCGGCCCAGCCGGCCTTGGGGGTGGTGGTCTTCGGCGGCGGGGTCTTCAGCGGCGGCTCGGCCCCGGCTTCCGAGGCCTTCGGCTCCCACTGACGGCCCGCCTGGCCGGCGTCCATCGCCTCGTTGGCCAGCCGGTCGGCGTCCTTGTTCCGCTCGCGCGGGATCCAGGTGTAGCTGACCCGGCCGCGCGGGAAGAGCGTGCGCGCCTCGGCGGCGAGCGGCTGCATGTCGGGGTGCTTGATCCGCCAGCGCCCGGACATCTGCTCGACGACCAGCTTGGAGTCCATCCGGACGTCCACCGAGGCGTCCGGGTCGAGCTCGCGGGCCGCCTTGAGGCCGGCGATCAGGCCCCGGTACTCGGCCACGTTGTTGGTGGCGTGGCCGATGAACTCGGCGGCCTCGGCGACGAGCTGCCCGGTGTCGCCGTCACGGACCACCGCGCCGTAGCCGGCCGGCCCCGGGTTGCCCCGGGACCCGCCGTCCGCCTCGACGATGAAGCGGGCCGCCACCGGATCAGACGCCCGAGTCGGCGGTGCGGACCAGGATCCGCGAGCAGTTCTCGCAGCGGACGACCTTGTCGGCCGGCTCGGCCTTGATGGCGTTCAGCTCGGTGATCGAGAACTCGGTGCGGCAGCCCTCGCAGCGGCGCTGGTAGAGGCGGGCCGCGCCGACGCCGCCCTGCGTCTCGCGCAGCTTGGTGTACAGCTTGAGCAGGTCGGCCGGGATGACGGCGGCGACGGTCTCGCGGTCGCGCTTGACCTTCTCGGCCTCGCCGTCGATCTCGGCGAAGGAGGCGTCGCGGCGGCCCTCGGCCTCGGTGAGGACGACGGTGGAGTGCTCCAGGCGGGCGCTCAGCTCCTCGACCCGGGTCTTGGCGGTCTCCTGGCGCTCCATGATCTCCAGCACGACGTCCTCGAGGTCGCCCTGGCGCTTGGCGAGCGAGCCGATCTCGTGCTGGAGGTTCTCCAGGTCCTTCGGCGAGGTGATCGCGCCGGAGTCCAGGCGCTGCTGGTTGCGGGCGGCACGGGCGCGGACCTGCTCGACGTCCTGCTCGGCCTTGGTCAGCTCGCGGGCGGTGTCGCCCTTCTGGGCCTCGGCGGCGACGACGAGGTCCTTGAGGGCGGTGTGGTCGGCGGTGGCCTTCTCGATCTCGGCGTGCTCGGGCAGGGTCCGGCGCCGGTGGGCCAGCTGGTCGAGCTTCGAGTCGATGGCCTGGAGGTCGAGCAGGCGGATCTGGTCGGCGGGCGCGGCGTTCAAGCGGAATGCTCCTGTGAATCGGGTCAGGCGGTGAAGGACATGGGGGCGTGCGCGGTCCACGGGTCGGTGACCCGGTGGGAGACCTTGGTCTCCACGGCCCAGCCGCGCTTGTCGGCGGCGGCCCGCAGGGCCCGCTCGGCCAGGGTGAGCCAGGGCCACTCGGTGGCCCAGTGGGCGGCGTCGACCAGGGCGACCGGGGCCGCCTCGGTGGCCTCGGACGCCGGGTGGTGGCGCAGGTCGGCGGTCAGATAGGCGTCCACGCCGGCCGCCCGGACCTCGGCGAAGAGGCTGTCGCCGGAGCCGCCGCACACCGCGACCCGGCTGATCAGCCGGTCCGGGTCACCGGAGACGCGGACGCCGGCGGCGGTGGCGGGGAGGCCCTCGGCGACCTGCGCGGCGAAGGCGGACAGGGTCAGCGGGGGCTCCAGCAGGCCGATCCGGCCGGTGCCGCGTCGGCCCAGCGGGTCGGTCGGGTCCGGCACCAGCGGGCCGGTCACCCGCAGGCCGACGGCCTCGGCGAGGGCGTCCGAGACACCGAGGTCGGCGTGGTCGGCGTTGGTGTGGGCGACGTGCAGCGCGATGCCCTTGGTGATCAGCGTGTGCACCACCCGGCCCTTGAAGGTGGTGGCGGCGACGCTGGTGGTGCCGCGCAGGTAGAGGGGGTGGTGGGTGACCACGAGGTCGGCGCCCCACTCCACGGCCTCGTCGACGACGGCCTGAACGGGGTCGACGGCGAAGAGCACGCGGCTGACCTCGGCCTGAGGGTCCCCGCAGACCAGGCCGACGGCGTCCCAGGACTCCGCCCACTGCGGCGGGTACACCTCTTCGAGCGCGGTGATGACGTCGGACAGTTTCGGCACCTGTCGAGACTACCGTGCGCGCGGGGCCGGTCGGGCCCCGGCCGATCGGGGGGCCGGTCGACGGCCGTTTCCACCGGTGTTCGGACGCGGGTGCCGGGGGCGTACGGGTGCGCGTCAACCTGTGTCGGGGCGCCCGTACGGGCCCGTACGGGCGGTGCCCGCGCGTACACCTGGGGCGCTCGGGGCACAGCGGGGCCTTCGTACGAATTCGAAACCGCCCACTGATCACCCTTACGAGTGAAGTGACCGGCTCTGCGTTGAGGCTTCGGTTTTCTCGAAACTAACTTCAGTCCTGCGAAGGGGAGTTGCCCCGCACGTCCCGGCCTGTGCGGGCCGGAGGACGGAAAGGGGCCCCGCCTGATTCAAGTCCCGGCGACACCGGGCCGAAGGCGGGTACGGGGACGCGGCGTTCCCGCCCTCGGGGGCGCTCCCGTTCATTCCGAGGAAACCGATCAGGCCGGGCCGCACGCCCGGGTGCCGAGCAGTGGCACCCGCGACGCGGCGGCCGAAACGAAGGGATGTGGTGGCGGATGAGGGCGGACACATCGCTGCGTACGGCCGGGGGCGGGGGATCGGCGGGCCCCGGACCGGATGCGGCCGGTTCGTGGCCGGAGGCGACGCGGGCGGCACTGGCCGACGCCGGGAGCCGGGGAGGCGGCGGTGGCTGGGACGTCACCGTCGGTGGCTTCTGGTGCACGGCCAGGCCGTCCGGGTCGTCGCCCTTACCGGAGCAGGGCTGGAAGCTCCATCTGAGCGCGGCATCGGTGGTGGGCGGGGAGGTGCTCGCGGCGGTGGCGCGGGTGCTCGCCACCGACCCGTGCAGCTTCAAGTTCGCGGCCGGAGAGGAGCGGCTGCGCGAGCTCAACTCCCGCAACAGCGACCGTGGTTCGGCGGGCAAGTTCATCACCGTCTACCCGGCGGACGACGCGCAGTTCCAGCGGCTGGCGGCCGAACTCGACCGGGTGACGGCCGGGCTGCCGGGGCCGGTGGTGCTGTCCGACCGGCCGTACCGGCCGGGCAGCCGGGTGC
>NZ_JAFLNG010000621.1 GCF_017427025.1 Streptomyces sp. FH025 | reverse complement strand
GTTTTCCGCTCCGTTTACCGGGGTTTTTTACGTCCGAAATCTGGCGTTAACCGCCGGGTTGCGGCGACTCGACCGACTCTAGCGGGTCGGCGGCCGGAGCGCGAATCGGGGCGCACCACGGGTCACCCGGGCGGCGGCATGATTTGTTGCTCTCGCGAGCATATACAGCAATGGTCCTGATTCGCCAAGATGCCTGTAGAGTGCGGCGCATCGGCCAGAGGACTAGACCACTCACAGGCCGGTGGGAGGCCGGCCGGCAAGGCGGGCGGGGCGTGGGTCTTCGCCCGTGAATGTCAGCAGATGTCCGAAGTTGACATGATTTAGGCTTCAGTTGCTCGTGTGCCGCACCACGCGGCCGCTCGCTGTATTGCGCACTTGGGAGGCACAACCATGACCATTGTGACGTCGCCGCTGACCGGCCGGGCCGTCGGGCTTGCCAACGTGCCCGACCCGGTGTTCGCCGGCGCCATGGTCGGGCCGGGCACCGCGATCGACCCGGTCCGTGAGCCCACCGAGGCGGTGGCTCCGGTGGACGGCGTCGTCGTCTCCATGCACCCGCACGCGTTCGTCGTCGTGGACGCGGACGGGCATGGTGTGCTGACCCACCTGGGGATCGACACTGTTCAGCTCAACGGCGAGGGCTTCGAGCTCCTCGTCAACAAGGGCGACACGGTGACCCGCGGCCAGGCCGTGATCCGGTGGGACCCGGCGGCCGTCGAGGCCGCGGGCAAGTCGCCGATCTCTCCGATCGTGGCCCTGGAGGCCAATGCGGACGCCCTCGGTGGCGTGGCCGAGTCCGGCGAGGTCCAGGCCGGCGGCGAGCTCTTCAGCTGGAACTGACCCTTTTATTCCTCTATACCCGCCCCCAGGAGATGACGGGGCGGCCCGGCATTCAGCGGTTCCCGGCGGGGCCGCTCATCTCAGCGGAGACAGCTAATGGAGAAGACACTGCGCGGCGTGGGTGTCAGCCACGGGGTCGCGATCGGCCAGGTGCGGCACATGGGCACGGCGGTCCTGGAGCCCCCGACCACCCAGATCCCGACCGAGGACGCCCCCCGCGAGCAGGCGCGCGCCCAGGCCGCCGTCGAGGCGGTCGCCGCGGACCTGATCGCGCGCGGCAACCTGGCCGGCGGTGAGGCGCAGGCCGTGCTGGAGGCCCAGGCGCTGATGGCGCAGGACCCTGAGCTGATGGCCGACGTGTCCCGCCGGATCGCCGTCGGCAGCAGTGCCGAGCGCGGCGTGTACGACGCCTTCGCCGCCTACCGCGCGCTGCTGGCTTCCGCCGGGGAGTACCTGGCCGGGCGGGTCGCCGACCTGGACGACGTGCGCAACCGCATCGTGGCCCGGCTGCTGGGCGTGCCGATGCCGGGCGTGCCGGACAGCGACGAGCCGTACGTGCTGTTCGCGCGGGACCTGGCGCCGGCCGACACCGCGCTGCTGGACCCGACGCTGGTGCTCGGCTTCGTGACCGAGGAGGGCGGGCCGACCAGCCACAGCGCCATCCTGGCGCGGGCCATGGGTGTGCCGGCCGTGGTCGCGCTGCCGGGGGCGACCGACGTCGCCGAGGGCACCGTCGTCGCCGTGGACGGCAGCTCGGGCGACGTGCTGCTGGACCCGACGCAGGAGAAGCAGGACGAGCTGCGGGCGATCGCCGCCGAGCGCAAGGCCGCGCTGGCCGCCTCCTCCGGCCCGGGCCAGACCTCGGACGGGCATCGGGTGCCGCTGCTGGCCAACGTCGGCGGTCCGGCGGACCTGCCGGCGGCGCTCGAGAACGGCGCCGAGGGCGTCGGCCTGTTCCGCACCGAGTTCCTGTTCCTGGACGACTCGGCGAAGGCTCCCAGCGAGGAGAAGCAGGTCGAGGCGTACCGCAAGGTGCTGGAGGCCTTCCCCGAGGGCCGGGTCGTGGTGCGGGTGCTGGACGCGGGTGCGGACAAGCCGCTGGACTTCCTGACCCCCGCCGACGAGCCGAACCCGGCGCTCGGCGTGCGCGGCCTGCGCACCCTGCTGGAGCACCCCGAGGTGCTGCGGACGCAGCTGCGGGCGCTGGCCAGGGCGGCCGAGGGCCTGCCGGTGCACCTTGAGGTGATGGCCCCGATGGTGGCCGACCGCAAGGACGCCAAGGACTTCGCCGACGCGTGCCGTGAGGCGGGGCTGGACGCCAAGTTCGGCGCGATGGTGGAGATCCCGTCGGCCGCGCTGCGGGCGCGGGCGATCCTGGAGGAGGTCGAGTTCCTGTCTCTGGGGACCAACGACCTCGCGCAGTACACCTTCGCGGCCGACCGCCAGGTCGGTGCGCTGGCCCGGCTGCAGGACCCGTGGCAGCCGGCGCTGCTGGACCTGATCGCCGCGGCCGCCGGGGCGGCGCAGGCGGCCGGCAAGAGCTGCGGCGTCTGCGGTGAGGCGGCCTCGGACCCGCTGCTGGCCGTGGTGCTGACCGGTCTGGGTGTCACCAGCCTGTCCATGGGCGCGGCCTCGCTCCCCTATGTGCGCACCACGCTGGCGAAGTACACGCTGGCGCAGTGCCGTCGGGCGGCGGAGGCGGCGCGGGCCGCGGACAGTGCCGAGGAGGCACGGGCCGCGGCGCAGCAGGTGCTCTCGGGCGAGTAGCACGCGTCAACGCCGAAGGGGCGCTCCCCCGCCGTCGCGGTGGGTGGGGCGCCCCTTCGGCGTTCGTCGGGCCGGTCAGGCCTGGCGGTCGGCCCGGAGCTGCTCGAAGAAGCGCAGGTGGTCGATGTCGTCGACGGAGCCGGGGTTGACGGCCTTCTCCAGCGGGGTGCCGGAGAGGATGCGCTTGACCGGGACCTCGATGCGCTTGCCGGTGAGGGTGTGCGGCAGGCCGCGGACGGCGATGACCTCGTCGGGGACGTGGCGCGGGGAGAGTTCGGTGCGCAGCGAGGTGCGGATGCGGCCGATGAGGTCGTCGTCGAGTTCGGCGCCGGGGGCGAGGACGACGAACAGCGGCATCCAGTAGCCGCCGTCGGGCTCCTCCAGGCCGATGACCAGGGATTCGGCGATCTCGGGGAGCCGCTCGACGACCTCGTAGATGTCCGAGGAGCCCATCCGGACGCCCTGGCGGTTGAGGGTGGAGTCGGAGCGGCCGTGGATGACGACCGTGCCGCGGGAGGTGACGGTGATCCAGTCGCCGTGGCGCCAGATGCCGGGGTACATGTCGAAGTAGCTGTCGTGGAACCGGGTGCCGTCGGGGTCGTTCCAGAAGCCGGTGGGCATGGACGGGAGGGGCTTGGTGACGACGAGTTCGCCGACGGCGTCGGTCAGCGGGTGGCCGTCGACGTCCCAGGACTCGACGGCGGCGCCCAGGCAGGGGGCCTGGATCTCGCCGAGGTGGACGGGGAGCGTGGGGACGCCGCCGACGAAGCAGGAGCAGACGTCGGTGCCGCCGCTGACCGAGGCGAGCCAGACGTCCGCGCTGACCTCGTCGTAGATCCAGCGGAAGCCGTCGGGCGGGAGCGGGGAGCCGGTGGTGCCGATGCAGCGGACGGCGGAGAGGTCGAGGTCGCGGCCGGGGTGGAGGCCGGCCTTGCGGCTGGCGCCGATGTAGGCGGCGGAGGTGCCGAAGACGGTGGTGCCGGTGCGGGCGGTGACGGACCACAGGGCGCCGGCGTCGGGGTGGCCGGGGCTGCCGTCGTAGGTGACGATCGTGGACCCGACCAGGAGGCCGGCGACCAGGAAGTTCCACATCATCCAGCCGGTCGAGGTGAACCAGAAGAAACGGTCCTGCGGGCCGAGGCCGAGCTGGAGGCCGACCTGCTTGAGGTGCTCGACCAGGATGCCGCCCTGGCTCTGGACGATGGGCTTGGGCAGGCCGGTGGTGCCGGAGGAGTAGAGCACCCAGAGCGGGTGGTCGAACGGGAGCTGCGCGAACTCCGTTTCGCCGTCGGACCGTTGGGCTGGGCCGGAGACGAGGTCGGCCCAGTCGAGGGCGCCCTCGGGGGCCGGGCCGCCGAGCAGCGGGACGTGCACGACGGTGCGCAGCGAGGGCAGTTCGCGGCGGAGTTCGGCGACGACGTCGGTGCGGTCGTGGGCCTTGCCGCCGTAGTGGTAGCCGTCGACGGCGATCAGGACGTCCGGTTCGAGCTGCTGGAAGCGGTCGAGCACGCTGCGGGCGCCGAAGTCGGGGGCGCAGGAGGTCCAGACGGCGCCGATGGCGTTGGTGGCCAGCAGGGCGATGACGGCCTGCGGGATGTTGGGCAGGTAGGCGGCGACGCGGTCGTGCGGGCCGATGCCCTGGGCGCGCAGGGCGGCGGCGAGGGCGAGGACCTGGCGGCGCAGTTCGGCCCAGGTGGTCGCGGCGGGGTGCTCGCTCGCCTCGTCGAGGTGGAGGATGGCGGGCTGGTCGGCGTGGGCCGGGTCCTCGGAGTG
Source organism: Streptomyces sp. FH025 (assembly GCF_017427025.1). Classification (GTDB taxonomy): domain Bacteria; phylum Actinomycetota; class Actinomycetes; order Streptomycetales; family Streptomycetaceae; genus Kitasatospora. Next base: position 236 of record NZ_JAFLNG010000621.1, on the reverse strand, counting down.
GCGCAGGACGTGCTCGGCGTAGTTGAGGCGGGCGCCGGGGAACCACTGCGAGCCGGTGCGGTGCTCGTCGGCGAGCACGGCGTCGGGCATCCGGGGGTCGGCGAGGACGGCCTCGGGGGCCTGGCTGAAGCGGACGTCGAACCACTGCGTGACCGCCGTCCAGAAGCGGTCGAGGTCGGCGGTGGACCAGGCGTGCAGGTCGGCGTAGCGCTGGGCGGCCTGCTGGTCGTCGGCGG
>NZ_JAFLNG010000620.1 GCF_017427025.1 Streptomyces sp. FH025 | reverse complement strand
CTCGACCTCGCCACTGTGACGGGAACGGGTGCGGACGGCGCCGTCCGGGTGTCCGACGTTCGCGCCGCCCTCGTTCGGACCGCCCCGCCCACGCTCGAACCCCGGGCCGTGACCCCTCCTACCGCGGCGGACCGGCAACGGGTGATGCGCCTGGCCGTCGGCGACCTGATGGCGCGGTCCAAGCGGGAGATCCCGCACTACTACCTCTCCACCACCGTGGACCTCTCCGCCGCGGTCGGTTGGTTGCGCGAACGCAACCGGCAACTCCCGGTGTCCGAACGGCTGGTCCCCGCCGCCCTGCTGCTCAAGGCCGCCGCCCTGGCGGCCCGTGAGGTGCCCCAGCTCAACGGGTTCTGGACGGAAGGCGGCTTCGTCCCCGCACCGACGGTCCACCTCGGTGTGGCCGTCGCCCTGCGCGGCGGTGGGCTGATCGCGCCCGCTCTCCACGACGCCGCCGACCTGACGCCGGCTGAACTCATGGGACGGTTGCGGGACTTGGTGTCCCGAGCGCGCGGCGGTCGGCTGCGCGGCTCCGAAACCTCCGATCCGACGATCACCGTCACGAGTCTGGGAGACCAGGGAGTGGAGGCCGTCTTCGGTGTCATCTACCCGCCGCAGGTCGCGCTCGTGGGCCTCGGCAGGGTCGTCGAACGTCCACGGGCCGTCGGCGGCATGGTCGGCGTGGGGCCGGTGGTCACCGCCACCCTCTCCGCCGACCACCGCGCCAGTGACGGGGCGACGGGCGCCCGCTACCTGACGGCTCTCGACAGACTGCTGCAGAAACCAGAGGAACTGTGAACCACGACGAAGCCCTGACCCTGCTCCGGGACACGCTGACCGAGATCGTCCCGGATGCCGACTTCGCGGGGATCGGACCGGACATGAACGTCCGGGAGGCCCTCGAACTCGACTCCCTCGACTTCCTGACCCTCGTCGAGCGACTGTCCGAACGAGCCGGATGCCGGATCGACGAGGACGACTACCCGCGCCTCGCCACCCTCTCGGACGGCGCGGCCCTCCTGACCGAACGCACCTGACCCTCAGACCGGCCGCGCCCCGACCGGGACAGCCCCATCCGCTGTGCACGCTCAGCCGAATCCCGCACACCATGGCCTGCTCCGGCGACTCCGGTGGCCCGGAGCACCAGCGCGGCCGCGGCGGTCGCTCCCGCCGGGCTAACGCCGGTGGCCGCCGACCACGCCGTTGCCCATGCTCGAACGGAGGGCTCGCCTGCTCACACCGGCCACCGGCCGGTCCCGCGGGCGAAAGTCGCGACCGAAGGACCTCGCCATGGAAATGCCCGTCATCACCGAATGCGCGGTTGAAGGCTGTGCCTACAACCAGGGCCTCGCGTGCCACGCCTTGGCCATCACCGTCGGCGATGCCCGTCACGCCCACTGCGACACCTACCTGCAGGCGCCGCTCAAGGGCGGCGACCCCTCTGCCAACGGCCGGGTCGGCGCGTGCAAGATGTCGGACTGCCGCCACAACGTCGGCCTCGAGTGCCGCGCCAGCGGTATCACCGTCGGATTCCACCAGAGCGACATCGACTGCCTGACGTACGCCCCGGCCTGAACGGGCCGGGCCGTCAACCTCGTGGGCCGGCCCGGGGACGGACCGGTGCCCGGGCCGGCGGGCACGCTCCGTCGGCGTCACGCCGGACCGTACGGTCCGAGGACGGGCCCTCGGCGGTGGTTCCGGCGCCGCCCGTGCGATGGCCGGCTGATTCGACCCCCCGAGCCGAAAGGGAACCCTTGTGCGCATCACCGACGCCCACACGGGAAAGCACGTCGACGTCCGCCCTCATCGAGCCGGACTCCTGCGCGTGACCGTCGATGCCGGCGAGCAGGGGCACCCGTTCGGGCTGGGGGACCTGCGCGCCCTGCTGGCCGGTGACGTGCTGGCCCGCACCTGCGAGGCCCAGGGCCCCCAGGTGTTCACCGAACTCGCCGTCCCGGACGGCCCCGACGAGCAGGTCCGGGCCCTCCTGAAAGCCGCCGACCGACTCGGCATCCGCCCACCCGCCCGGCTGAGCGCGCGCCGAGAGCCGGACGGCGCCGACCCGACAACGGCCGACCTGGTCATCACCGGCCGCCCGCCCCGGCACCCCGGCGCGTGGTCCACAGCGCTCCTGGCCACCGGCCCGGTGACCGAGGAGCCTTCGAACGCCGGGCCGGACCCGCTGATCCCGTTCCCGGCGTCCGAGCGCGATCCCCGCGCGCTGCGCCTCGTTCTCCTCGAACACGCCGTCACCGCCCCGGTCCGGCTCACCGCAGCCGCTCTGACGGACGCCGCCGCGAGGCTCGCCCGCTGGCGCGCGCTCGTGGCCGACCTCGCCCGCGCGCCCTCCGGTCCGCTGGACACCGACACGGTCCGGGCGAGCTTCGACGGCCTGAACGAAGACCTGGACGCCCGGGTCGCGTTGGGCGCCCTGGAGGTCCTGGAGGACCGGGCCGACCTGCCGGAGGGCGCCCGCTTCGAGACCTACGTCCACCTGGACCAGGTCCTCGCCCTCGAACTGGAGCGGGACATCGGACGCGGACCGGGATGAGCCGACCGGGAGCACGGCGAAGCGCCCGGCCACGGCCCGACGGGCCCGTCCCCCGGGAGGCGGCCGGGCCCGGTCGGACGTCTACTGGGGCTGGGGCCGCCGCCGAGCGAACGGACGGTACCGCCGTGCGAACCGCCACCGCCTCGGTCAACCGGCCGAAGACGCTCTTCGACCGCACGGACGAATGGCCCGTTCGGCGCCCAGGACCTGACCTCACGCGGAGGACCCCGAACGTCCCAGCCGGGGGAGCCGAACCGTGGAACGCAACCGCTACGCGGACCTCCTGCGCACCGGGGCGATCGGCACGGTCGTCCTGGGCCACTGGCTGCTGACGAACCCCACCTACCGGGACGGGCGGCTCTCGGGTCAGGACGCGTTGCAGTACGTCGTCTGGGGGCGCTGGCTGACGCTGCTGTTCCAGGTGATGCCGGTCGTCTTCCTGGTCGGGGGCCTGGCCAACGCGGCCTCCTGGACGGAGTACCGCGAACACGGCGGGGACTGGGCGAGCTGGGTGCGCAGACGCGCCCTGCGGCTGCTGTGGCCCGCCACGGTGTACCTGGTCGCCGTCTTCCTCGGAGTCACCGTGGCCCGGGAGAGCGGCACGGGCCCGGGCGAACTGGCGCAGACCGGCTGGTACCTCGCCCTGCACCTGTGGTTCCTGCCGGTCTACCTGCTACTGATCGCGCTGACCCCGGTGCTCCTGGCCGCTCACCGGCGATGGGGCCCGCGGGTGCCCTTCGTGATGGCCGTCGCTGCCGCGGCCGTGGATCTGGCGGTCCTCGGCCCGCGCCTGCCGGTGGTCGGCTTCGCCAACTACCTGCTGGTGTGGGGCTCCATGCACCAGTGGGGATTCGCGTGGCAGGACGGCCGTCTCACCCGCGGCCGGCGCCCGCTCCTGATGGCCGCGGCCGGTGCGCTCCTCCTCGCGGGCCTGCTGGCCCGGGGCCCGTTTCCGGTGGACATGGTCGGCACCGGCCACCGAGCGGGCAACACCACGCCGCCGTCCATCGCCCTGCTCGCCTTCGCCGCCGCCCAGTGCGGCCTCCTCCTGGCGGCGGAGCCCGCCGGGCGGCGCCTGGTCGCCGGCGCGCGGCGGCAGGAGCGGCTCTCCCGGCTCAACCGGGCGGTGATGACGGTCTATCTGTGGCACCCCGTCCCGGTGGTGATCGTCGCGGTCACGCTCTACCCGTCCGGGATCGCACCCCAGCCCGCTGTCGGCTCGTGGCAGTGGTGGGCGCTGCGCCCGCTCTGGCTCGCCGTCCTGGCCCTGCTGCTCGCCCCGCTGACCCTGGCCGTGCAACGGGCGCAGCGGCCGCTGCGCCGTCTTGCCGTGGACCCGGGACGCGGCGGGCTCGGGTCGGCTGTCGCGCTCGCCTGCGGCCTGGCCGCGGTTCTTCCCGCTCTGGCCCGACTGGCCGTCAACGGCTTCGCCCCGGACGGGCGCCCGTCCGGGGCCGTCCTCGCGTCGTACGTCGGCGGGTTCCTGCTGGTGCTGTTCTCCCGCCGACACCGTCCCCGGCCGGGCGGACGCCGACCGGACGGGCTCAGGGAGCCGGGTTCGCCACCGGGGTGAGGTGGGCGGTGAACCACCGCGCGGCCAGGTCGGCGACCTCTTCGAGTGTTCCGGGTTCCTCGAACAGGTGGGTGGCGCCCGGGACCACGGCGAGTTGGCTCTCGCAGCGCAGCCGTGCCTGGGCCTGCTGGTTGAGGTCGAGGACCACGTGGTCGTCACCGCCGACGATGAGCAGGGTGGGCGCGGCGACGGCCGGAAGGCGGGGGCCGGCGAGATCGGGTCGCCCGCCGCGGGAGACGACCGCCCGGGCGGGGGAGTCCGGTTCCGCCGCCGCCCACAGCGCCGCGGCGGCTCCGGTGCTGGCCCCGAAGTAGCCGACCGCGAGTCCTCCGGTGTCGTCCCGGCCGCGCAGCCAGTGGGTGGCGTCGGTCAGACGGCGGGCGAGCAGGGAGGTGTCGAAGACGTTCGCCCGGTCGAACGCCTCCTCCTCGGTGAGCAGGTCGAACAGCAAGGTGGCCAGACCCGCCCGGTTCAGCTCGCCCGCGACGAAGCGGTTGCGCGGGCTGTGCCGAC
>NZ_JAFLNG010000062.1 GCF_017427025.1 Streptomyces sp. FH025 | reverse complement strand
CGGCGGAGGCGCCGACCACCCGCCCCGCGGGCGGTCGGCGCCCTGACCGCTGTCGTATCGATTACCAGCCACGATCCGAAGGTACCCGTCCGGCCCAACGCGCGTCGGCCCCGGACGAAGCCGGGGCCGGTTTGCAGCACTCCTGAGACGAACGGGTTCGAAAACCCGCAGGCCGCGTCGTTACCGCTGGGCGGTGACGGACGGTCCGTGTACGGCCGCGGCCGCCGCGGTGCCGGCCGGGCAGCCGCCCGGGCCGGCCGAGGTGCGCACGGCGCCGACCGGCAGCAGGGTGCCGCAGGCGATCCGGATGCCGCTGGGCAGCTCGTTGTCGGACTCCACGATCGCGCCGTCGCCGATCACCGCGCCGTCCAGCGCCGAGCGGTCGCCGACGGTGGCGTAGGCGCCCACGATCGAGTCCTTGACCAGGGTGTCCGGGCCGATCACCGCGCCGGGCAGGATCACGCTGCCCTCGACGATCGCACCGGCCTCGACCACCGCGTCCTCGGAGACCACGGTGCCGCCGCTGAGCACCGCGCCCGGGTGGACGGTGGCGCCGGGCAGCAGCAGGGCGTCGCCGGTCGCGCCGGGGACGGCCGGGGAGTCGACCTTGCCGAGCACCAGGTCGGCCGAGCCGCGGACGAAGGCGGCCGGGGTGCCGAGGTCCAGCCAGTACGAGGTGTCGACGACGCCGCGCAGCAGGGCGCCGGTGGCCAGCAGCTCGGGGAAGGTCTCGCGCTCGACGGACACCTCCCGGCCGGTCGGGATGCGGTCGATCACGGAGCGGGTGAAGACGTAGCAGCCGGCGTTGATCTGGTCGGTGACGATCTGCTCCGGGGTCTCCGGCTTCTCCAGGAACTCCAGCACCCGCCCGTTCTCGTCGGTCGGGACGAGGCCGAAGGCGCGCGGGTCCTCCACCCGGGTGAGGTGCAGGGTGACGTCGGCTCCGGCGGCCACGTGGCCGTCGCGCAGGGCCGCGATGTCGACGCCGGAGAGGATGTCGCCGTTGAAGACCAGGACCGGCTCGTCGGGGCCGCAGGTCAGGCCGGAGGCGGCGTTGCGGATGGCCCCGCCGGTGCCGAGCGGCTCGCGCTCGGTCAGGTAGACCAGCTCGATGCCGTACGGGGTCCCGTCCTGGAAGTGGTCCTCGAACACCTCGGCCAGGTACGAGGTGGCCAGCACGACGCGGGTGACCCCGGCGGCGGCAGCTCGGGCCAGCTGGTGCGCGATGAACGGGACGCCTGCCACCGGCAGCATCGGCTTGGGGGTGTGGGTGGTCAGCGGACGCAGTCGCGTGCCCTTACCACCGACCAGCATGATCGCCTCGGTCATGGTCTGCGCTGTTCCCCTTGTGTCTCTGCGGCCCGGCCCGGCGGGCCGATACCTCCGTCGGTGGTCTGGACCCGCGGAACGGGTCGACCGGATCGCAGCCGGCCTGGCGCCTACTGTATTTCCTTCTGACCGAATGCCCGTCCGGAGGCTGTGCGATTGGCGTCATCCGCCGTCCACCCACCGGCCCACCCCGCGTCGGGCGGAGCGCCGAAAACCCGGCCCGGCGGGCGCTTCGACGGCGCTCACCGGACCGGGCAGTTGTAGCAGAACTGTCGAACAGCGGGCGTTACGCGTCCACCGTCGCGGGCTCCTCGGTCTCGGCCGGCGGGGTCGCCTTGACCGAGTCGAGCAGCAGCTGGGCCACGTCGACCACCTTCAGGTGCTCCTTGGCCGCGCCCTCGTTCTTCTTGCCGTTGACCGAGTCGGAGAGCATCACCAGGCAGAACGGGCAGGCGGTGGAGACGATGTCCGGGTTGAGCGACAGCGCCTCGTCCACGCGCTCGGTGTTGATCCGCTTGCCGATGCGCTCCTCCATCCACATCCGGGCGCCGCCGGCGCCGCAGCAGAAGCCGCGCTCCTTGTGGCGGTGCATCTCCTGCTGGCGCAGACCGGGGACCTTGTCCATGATCTCGCGCGGCGGGCTGTAGACCTTGTTGTGGCGGCCCAGGTAGCAGGGGTCGTGGTAGGTGATCAGGCCCTCGACCGGGTTGACCGGGACGAGCTTGCCCTCGTCGATCAGGTGCTGCAGCAGCTGGGTGTGGTGGATGACCTCGAAGTGGCCGCCCAGCTGCGGGTACTCGTTGGCGAGGGTGTTGAAGCAGTGCGGGCAGGTGGCGACGATCCGCTTGGTCGGGGCGTCCTCCAGCGCGGCGTTCAGCGTCTCGACGTTCTGCGCGCCGAGCATCTGGAAGAGGAACTCGTTGCCCAGGCGGCGCGGGGAGTCACCGGTGCAGGTCTCCTCCTTGCCGAGGATCGCGAACTTGACGCCCGCGGTGTGCAGCAGCTCGGCGAAGGCCTTGGTGGTCTTCTTGGCGCGGTCCTCCAGGGCGCCGGCGCAGCCGACCCAGTAGAGGTACTCGACCTCGACGGGGTCGATGTCCTCACCGATCACCGGCACCTCGATGCCGGTCTCCTTCTTGAGCTCCTTGACCCAGTCCAGGCGGGCCTTGGTGGCCATGCCCCACGGGTTGCCCTTGTTCTCCAGGTTCTTGAGCATCGTCCCGGCCTCGGTCGGGAAGTTGCTCTCGATCATCACCTGGTAGCGGCGCATGTCGACGATGTGGTCGACGTGCTCGATGTCGACCGGGCACTGCTCGACGCAGGCGCCGCAGGTGGTGCAGGACCACAGGACGTCCGGGTCGATGACGCCGTTCTCCTCGGCGGTGCCGATCAGCGGGCGCTCGGCCTCGGCCAGGGCGGCCGCCGGGACGTCCTTGAGCTGCTCGGCGGTGGCCTTCTCCTCGCCCTCCGCGTCCTTGCCGCCGCCGGCCAGCAGGTACGGCGCCTTGCCGTAGGCGTGCTCGCGCAGGCTCATGATCAGCAGCTTCGGCGAGAGCGGCTTGCCGGTGTTCCAGGCGGGGCACTGCGACTGGCAGCGGCCGCACTCGGTGCAGGTGGAGAAGTCGAGGATGCCCTTCCAGGAGAAGTGCTCGACCTGGGAGACGCCGAAGACGGCGTCGTCGGCCGGGTCCTCGAAGTCGATCGGCTGCCCGTTGCTGGTCATCGGACGGAGCCCGCCGAGCGCGGTGCCGCCGTCCTCCTCGCGCTTGAAGTAGATGTTGAAGAAGCCGAGGAAGCGGTGCCAGGCCACGCCCATCGAGGGGTTGAGGCCGATGGTGATCGCCCACGCGAACGAGATGCAGATCTTCAGCATCGCGAAGAGGTAGACCAGGTTCTCCAGCGTGCCGTGCGACAGCCCGCTGAGCGCGGAGACGATCGGGTACGAGACCAGGTGCTCCGGGCCGTACGAGTCGACGCCGGCCAGGGCGCCCTCGAGCGCGCGGAGCATCAGGATGCACAGGCCGATGCCGAGGATCGTGTACTCGACGTAGAAGGCCTGCCAGGCGATCGAGCCGGCGAAGCGGGACTTGCGGCCCGACCTGGACGGCAGGCTCATCAGGCGGATCACGATCAGGGTCGCGATGCCCAGCGTGGTCAGGGTGCCGACCAGCTCGACGAACAGCTGCCAGATCATCCAGTGGCCGATGATCGGCAGTTCCCACTCGGCGTCGAAGAGCTGGCCCATGGCGTTGACGATGGTCAGCACCAGGCTGAAGAAGCCGACCGCGACGAACCAGTGGGCGATGCCCACGATCCCCCAGCGGTTCATCCTGGTGTGGCCGACGAACTCGACCGCCACGGTCTTCACCCGCTGGGCGGGTTTCCCGAAACGGGTGGAGTCCGGCGAGCCGGTCAGCACCACCTTGAAGATGTGCCACGCCGCACGGAGGGCGAGCGCGGTGCCGATCACGAAGGTGACCAGCGAGATGACGATCGCTGCTAGTTGCATCGCTCTCCGTCTCCTGCGGCTTGCGGTTGAGCAGTATCTGCGGTTCTACGGTCTTCGAAGTGAGTGTACTGGTCGGTAACTTGCCGGGCCGACGGCCCGGACAATACCGGTCACCACCAGTCCTCCAGAAGGTTCCCAAGCTATGGCGGCAGTCACGTGGACGCACTTCGCAGTCACGTGGCCGCCACGTGGCCGCACCTCGCCACCACCGGCGGTCGGCACCCGATCGACATAAGGGCTCAGTAAAGTTGAGCGACTCGCGCTCATACCTGTTGACGCCCTCCGTCGAGTCATGCATCCTTGAGCCTGTAAAGCTCAACTCTTCCGTGGAGGTATCTACGATGGCACGCGCGGTCGGCATCGACCTCGGCACGACGAACTCGGTCGTCAGCGTTCTGGAGGGTGGCGAGCCCACCGTCATCACGAACGCCGAGGGCGCGCGGACCACGCCGTCCGTCGTCGCCTTCGCCAAGAACGGCGAGGTCCTGGTCGGCGAGGTGGCCAAGCGCCAGGCGGTCACCAACGTCGACCGCACCATCCGTTCGGTGAAGCGCCACATGGGCACCGGGTGGAAGATCAACCTGGACGGCAAGGACTTCAACCCGCAGCAGATCTCGGCCTTCGTGCTGCAGAAGCTGAAGCGGGACGCCGAGGCGTACCTGGGCGAGACCGTCACCGACGCCGTCATCACCGTCCCGGCGTACTTCTCGGACTCCGAGCGCCAGGCCACCAAGGAGGCCGGTGAGATCGCGGGCCTCAACGTCCTGCGCATCGTCAACGAGCCGACCGCGGCCGCCCTCGCGTACGGCCTGGACAAGGACGACCAGACCATCCTGGTCTTCGACCTCGGCGGTGGCACCTTCGACGTCTCCCTGCTGGAGATCGGCGACGGGGTCGTCGAGGTGAAGGCCACCAACGGTGACAACCACCTCGGTGGCGACGACTGGGACCAGAAGGTCGTCGACCACCTGGTCAAGACCTTCCAGGCCGGCCACGGCGTCGACCTGTCGAAGGACAAGATGGCCCTGCAGCGTCTGCGCGAGGCCGCCGAGAAGGCCAAGATCGAGCTGTCCTCGTCCTCCGAGACCTCGATCAACCTGCCGTACATCACGGCCTCCGCCGAGGGCCCGCTGCACCTGGACGAGAAGCTCACCCGCGCCCAGTTCCAGCAGCTGACCGCCGACCTGCTCGAGCGCTGCAAGATCCCGTTCCACAACGTGATCAAGGACGCCGGCATCTCGCTCTCCGAGATCGACCACGTCGTCCTGGTCGGTGGCTCGACCCGCATGCCGGCCGTCGCCGAGCTGGTCCGCGAGCTGACCGGTGGCAAGGACGCCAACAAGGGCGTCAACCCGGACGAGGTCGTCGCCATCGGCGCCTCGCTCCAGGCCGGTGTCCTCAAGGGCGAGGTCAAGGACGTCCTCCTGCTGGACGTCACCCCGCTGTCCCTCGGCATCGAGACCAAGGGCGGCATCATGACCAAGCTCATCGAGCGCAACACCACGATCCCGACCAAGCGTTCCGAGATCTTCACCACGGCCGAGGACAACCAGCCGTCCGTGCAGATCCAGGTCTACCAGGGTGAGCGCGAGATCGCCGCGTACAACAAGAAGCTCGGCATGTTCGAGCTGACCGGCCTGCCGCCGGCGCCGCGCGGCCTGCCGCAGATCGAGGTCACCTTCGACATCGACGCCAACGGCATCATGCACGTCGCCGCCAAGGACCTCGGCACCGGCAAGGAGCAGAAGATGACCGTCACCGGCGGCTCCTCGCTGCCGAAGGACGAGGTCGACCGCATGCGCCGCGAGGCCGAGCAGTACGCCGAGGACGACCACAAGCGCCGCGAGGCCGTCGAGACCCGCAACTCCGCCGAGCAGCTCGTCTACTCGACCGAGAAGTTCATCGCCGACAACGGCGACAAGCTCCCGGCCGACGTCAAGACCGAGGTCGAGACCGCCATCGGCGAGCTCAAGGAGGCCCTGAAGGGCGAGGACATCGCGAAGATCCGCGAGGCCTCGGAGAAGGTCTCCACCACCGCGCAGAAGCTCGGCCAGGCGCTCTACGCCAACGCCGACGCCGCCGGTGCCACCGCCGGTGCCGCCGGGGCGGGCGAGTCCACCCAGGCCAAGGACGACGACGTCGTCGACGCCGAGATCGTGGACGACGAGAAGCCCAAGGGCGGTGCGTCGGCATGACGGACAAGCCGCAGGGCGGCAAGCCCGGCGACGACTCCGCCGCCGAGGAGGCCGTGGTCAAGGCTGCCGAGGAGGCCGCGGCGGCGGGTGCCGCCAAGGCCGCCCCGGAGGGTGACGAGCTCGCCACCGCCAAGCGCGAACTGGCCGAGCGCACCGGCGACCTGCAGCGACTGCAGGCCGAGTACCAGAACTACCGCAAGCGGGTCGAGCGCGACCGGCTGACCGTCCGCGAGATCGCGGTCTCCAACATCCTGGAGTCCCTGATCCCGGTCCTGGACGACATCGGCCGCGCCCGCGAGCACGGCGAGGTGACGGGCGGCTTCAAGTCCGTCGCCGAGTCCCTGGAGACGGTCGTCGCCAAGCTGGGCCTCCAGCAGTTCGGCAAGGAGGGCGAGCCCTTCGACCCGACCCAGCACGAGGCGCTGATGCACAGCTACTCCTCGGACGTCACCGAGGACACCTGCGTGCAGATCCTCCAGCCCGGCTACCGCATCGGCGAGCGGATCATCCGCCCGGCGATGGTGGCCGTGGCCGAGCCCCAGCCGGGCACCCAGACGGCGTCCTCCCCGGACGCCGAGGCGAAGTCCGCCGACACGGACAAGTCCGACGGTGGCTCGGACAGCTGACAACCTGTGACAGCTGACACCCTGTGCGCTGCGGAGTCGTATGCCGGCAAGTCAAGCGGCCGGCTCCGCAGCGCGCTGTCAACGGCATGCCCTCCGGCCGCTGTTGACAGCGCAGCGACGATGGACATCGGGAGGTGGCGGAAGCCATGAGTGGCAAGGACTTTGTCGAGAAGGACTACTACAAGGTCCTCGGCGTGCCCAAGGACGCCACCGCCACCGAGATCAAGAAGACTTACCGCAAGCTGGCGCGCGAGTTCCACCCCGACGCGAACAAGGGCGACGCCAAGGCCGAGGAGCGCTTCAAGGACATCTCCGAGGCGTACGACGTCCTCTCCGACGAGAAGCGCCGCAAGGAGTACGACGAGGCCCGCAGCCTCTTCGCCAACGGCGGCTTCCGCACCGGCGGTTCCAACACCGGCAGCTACAGCTTCGACTTCGGCGACCTCTTCAGCGGCAGCCAGGGCGGCGGAGGCGGGATCGGCGACGTCTTCGGCGGCCTCTTCAACCGCGGCGGCACCCGGCAGGCCCAGCCCCGGCGCGGCGCCGACGTCGAGACCGAGGTGACGCTCTCCTTCGAGGAGGCGGTCGACGGCGCGACCGTCCCGCTGCGGATGACCAGCCAGGCCCCCTGCCGCACCTGCAACGGCACCGGCGCCAAGTCCGGCACCACCCCGCGGGTCTGCCCGACCTGCGTCGGGGCCGGCACCGTCAGCCGCGGCCAGGGCGCCTTCGCGCTCTCCGAGCCCTGCAAGGACTGCCGCGGCCGGGGCATGATCGTCGACGACCCGTGCACCGACTGCCACGGCAGCGGCCGCGCCAGCTCGTCCCGCACCATGCAGGTCCGCATCCCGGCCGGCGTCCAGGCCGACCAGCGGATCCGGCTCAAGGGCAAGGGCGCCCAGGGCGAGCGCGGCGGCCAGCCCGGCGACCTCTACGTCACCGTGCACGTCGACCCGCACCCGGTCTTCGGGCGCAAGGGCGACAACCTCACCATCACCGTCCCGGTCACCTTCCCCGAGGCCGCCCTCGGCGGCACCATCGAGGTGCCCACCCTGAACGGCCCGTCCGTGAAGCTCAAGCTGCCCCCGGGCAGCGCCAACGGCCTCACCATGCGCGCCCGCGGCAAGGGCGCCACCCGCAAGGACGGCACCCGCGGCGACCTCCTCGTCACCGTCGAGGTCGTGGTGCCGCAGCACGTCACCGGCGACGCGCTGGACGCCCTGGAGCAGTACCGCGAGGCCACCGCCTCCGACGACCCGCGAGCCGCCCTCTTCCGGGCGGCGAAGGGAGCGTGACGACCAGATGTCCCCGAACCCGATGAACCCGATGAACCCGGTCGACCCCGACCGTCCGATCGGCCCCGGTCTCGGCGAAGGCCTGCCCGGCGACGCCCCCCGCCGCACCCGGCGCGCCTCGGCCCCGCCGCAGTACGTGCTCACCGAGGACACCCCGGTGTACGTCATCTCGGTCGCCGCCGAGCTGTCCGGTCTGCACCCGCAGACCCTGCGCCAGTACGACCGCCTCGGCCTGGTCTGCCCCGACCGCACCGCCGGCCGCGGCCGCCGCTACTCCGCCCGCGACATCCAGCAGCTGCGCGAGGTCCAGCGGCTCTCGCAGGACGAGGGCATCAACTTGGCCGGAATCAAGCGGATCATCGAGCTGGAGAACCAGGTCACCGCCCTCCAGGCCCGCATCGGCGAACTGGTCGACTCCCTGGAGGGCGCGGCCACCGCCCTCCAGCAGCGCGAGGCCGCCGTCCACGCCTCCTACCGCCGCGACCTCGTCCCGTACAGCCCGCCCACCCCGCAGTCCAGCGCCCTCGTCGTCTGGCGCCCCAAGCGCTGACCGGAACACCCCACCAGCCGCCGGCCCCTCCACTTCGGGGGGTGCCGGCGGCTGGCGTGTGGTGAGAGAGTGTCGATCTGGCGATCGGCCTAACTCAAAGGGGACCAGCGATCTCATCGTCAGTAATGGAAACGCACCCTACGATCTGATGGGACGGGTCCCAGCGGGTTTGGGTCAACGGCAAGGAGCCGCAGATGAGTGAACGAGAGCAGCCCATTGCCGCTGGCTTGACTGTCCTCTCAGCCGGGGCGCGAGAGCTATATCTGGCCGTCGTCCGAGGAGACAGCCATCTGCCGTTGGGTTCCAATCTCGGACAGAATGATTCCGCACGAGATGAGCTGGTGAGGATTGGCCTTCTCGTACCGGACACCGACGATCCGGATGTCTTCATCGCCGCCGATCCGACCCAACTCTCGGCAAGTCTCAGCAATTCCTGGCAACGCCAAGCGCTGGATCTCCTGTCACGTGCCGTATCCCTCCCCTCCGAGCTGCAGGAACTCGCCCAGGAGTTCCATTCTCCGAAGCAGTTGGGGGGATCAATCGAGTACGTGCGAGGAAAGGCCCTTATTCATCAGCGAGTGCAGCAGGACAGGGCTTCCGGACTGGAGGAAGCGTTGGCACTTCAGCCCGGTGGTCCTCGACCGGCGGACGTTCTCTCGGTCATGATCGAACAGGACCTGGACACGCTCCGCAGCGGCACAAAAATGCGGACGATCTACCATGCAAGTACCCGCTATCACCAGCCGACCAGGGATTACGTGGCCACGCTCGCCCGGGCCGGAGGCCAGTACCGGACCCTCGATGAGCCTTATACGCGACTCATAGTGATGGATCGTCGCGTAGCCGTGATTCCGATTGCCGATGACATGAGCCTCGCGGCCTTCATATACGACCCTGCTGTCGTCAACTACCTCGTGGAGGAGGTGTTCGAGCGCTGCTGGAGCCGCGCACTGGAATTCGAAGGCGACCGCACGGTGCCACAGCAGGTGGTTTCCCGGCTGCGCCGGACGATCATTGAGCAGATGCTCGAAGGAACCAACCACCGGGTGATCGCGCGACGCCTGGGAATAAGCGAGCGGACCTTGGCAAGACACATAGCCGAGATGCGGGACGACTACAAGGTCGACTCGTTGTTCCAGCTCGGATACGTTCTCGGTCGGCAGGCGCAGGAGCACGCCGACTGAACGACGGCCTCACCGAAGCCGGACGGACGCTTCAGACGTCCCAACACTCGGCTGAACCCCGCAAGGTCGCTATCAGGTCCAGGCGAGATCGTCCGCGACGGCCACAGCAGCTTCGACGGTGGCCGCCCCGTGGGAGTCGAGAGCATCCGCAAGACAAGTGGCACCGAACACGGCAGCCGCAGCGGCCAGCAGAAGCACTCCCTTACGGACAAACCGGCGCATGTTACGCACGCCTCCACCCCTCCCTTGGAATCACGGCTAGACGCCCCCGCACAGGATTACGGCTCACATAGTGCCGCACGAGAGGCGAACTGTCACCCGGGCCCTAGCCGCGGAGCGTGCGTCATCTCCCTGCCAGTCATCCAGATGACACAGGCCAACCCTGGACGCGGCGCCGCCCCGCGATGGACGATCAGTTCGCTCCCAATGGTCCGGCAAAGCACCACACTTTGCCAATGTACCGTCAAATACTAAACCGTCCACCAGCGGCATCAGTCCACAGAGCAGCCCACATCCAACGCATCGCCGACACTCACTCCCCCCGTCGGCCTTTCCCCGGAGTCGACATGACCGAGCCCTACCTGCGTCACCACGACAGCCAGGCCCCTGAGGGTCGGCGTGCACGTGTGTTCCTGGCCGCGCCGCTGATGCGGCTGACCGGCCCGGCCGACAGTGTGGTGACCCTCGCCAGCCGGACGCGGCTGACGACGCTCCGCACCACTCTGCTCCGCAGCGGTGCCGCCGTGTACAGCGCGCACCACAGTGACGCCTGGACCGTCGCCGGCCGGGCCCCGGAGCCCCGCGTTCCGTCCGACTTCCGTGCCCTGCAGTCCGCGGACCTGGTGTTCGCCTATGTCGGAGCCCCGCTCTCGGCCGGTGTGAGCCTCGAACTCGGCTGGGCGTCGGCCCTGCGGAAGCCGATCGTCCTGCTCGTCGACGAGGCCATCACCCACAACCCGCTGATCGCCACCATCGAGCAGGTCGCCCCCGTCCTGCCGCTGGTCTTCGACGACACCTGGTCGCAGGAGGCCCTCAACCACACGGTGGAGACCGCCCTGGACTGGGCCGGCATGGCGCTCTCCCTCCGCGAGGGCTTCTGGACCGCGCCCGACGACCGGTTCAACGTCCCCCGCCAGCAGCAGTCCTCGGTTCCCGGCTACTGGCCGACCGGCGCCGCCACCGGCTGAGCGGCGCTCCCTCACCCGGCTCCCCCCGTCCGGGCTCTCCGCATCTGCCAGCCCAGTTGGAACAGCGTCTCCGCGTCATACAGCTCACGCAGCCGGGCGATGTGACCGGCCACCGTCCGCTCGCTCAGCCCCATGCGGGAGGCGATCGCCCGCTGCGTGAGCCCCCGGGCCAACAGGCGGCCCACCTGCTCGTGAACGGCGGGCCCAGCGGAACCGGACGCGAGCACGGCCCAGTCCACGGCCTCGGCCTGCTGCCAGTGCTGATCGAAGACACCCGCCAAGTAGGCGACCACAGCGGGATCCTCGACCACCACGGCCACCGTGTTGTCGGGAGCGGCCGGCATCAGGGAAACGATGCGGTCGAAGATCAGGATCCGGCTGAACGGGGCATCGAGAACGCGGATCCGGACCGTCGGCTCGTCCTCGGGCCGGATGTCGCTGATCCGGATTCGGCCGCCCTCCTTGAGGATCTCCCGGTAGAGCTCACGGGCGTTGGCATCGGGCAGGTCGAGGTCAGGCATCGCGGGCTCCCCTCATCTGCCAACCGAGTTGGAACAGCGTCTCGGCGTCGTGGAGTTCGCGCAGCCGGGCGATGTGACCGGCGACGGTGCGCTCGCTCAGGCCCAGGCGGGAGGCGATCGCCCGCTGGGTGAGGCCCTGGGCGAGCAGCCGGATGATCTGCCCGTGGACCGGGGTGTCGAATGAACCGGCTGACAGTGCCGCCCAGTTGACGCCTTCGGCCTGTTGCCAGAAGGTCTCGACGGTGTCCACCACGAAGGCGACCGTCGTCGGGTCGTCGACCACGGCGGCGCTGGTGTAGTCCGAGGCGGCGGGGATGATCGCGACGCTGCGGTCGAAGACCAGGAAGCGCTTGAACGGTGCGGCGAGGACGCGGGTGGTGCAGCCGAACCGGGCGACCTCGGCGGCGAGCCGTACGGTCGTGGGGTCGAGCTTGGCCGCGGGCTCGACCAAGGAGCGCATGACACCTCCGCGTTCGAGGTAGCCGCGGGTACGGACCAGGGATTCGGCCAGGACGTCGGCGGGGCGTGTCGCACCGGGCTGGGCGGTCAGGCTCTCGTGCGGGTAGGTGTGGGTCAACTGCTCCAGTTCGTGCCGGATTTCCGCCTTTCCGATGATGATCCGGGTACCGCTGCGGATGGGCTCCCGCTGCGGCGCGGCGTCGTACGCGTGGGCGAGTTCCCGCATCAGCTCGGGGACCTGATCGGCCTCTGCCAGCAGTCGGGCGCCCGCCTTCCGGATCTCGGTGCCGATCCGTTCGGCGACCCCCCGGGGATCGACCGCGCCGTACGAGCTGTCCACCAACTGCGGCACCACCGGACCGAATTCCACCAGCCGCCGCAGCGCGGCCGTGTCCTCCGCACCGACCTCGGCGGCGCGGACGCGGCCGCCCTCGCGGAGGATGGCGAGGTAGAGGGCGCGGGCGGCCGGGTCCGGGAGGGCGGCGGTGAGGAGGGTGGCGGTGTCAGTCATGGCGCTCTCCGCGGAGCTGCCAGCCGAGGTGGAAGAGGGTCTGGGCGCCGTAGCGGTCGCGCAGGCGGGAGATGTGGGCGGCGACGGTGCGTTCGCTCAGGCCCAGCCGGGTGGCGACGGCCCGTTGGGTGAGGCCGCGGGCGAGGAGGCGGCCGACCCGGTCGGGGATGGTGCGGGCGGGGCCCTGGCCGAGGACGGTGGCGGCCTCGGTGGTTTCGGCACGGGCCCAGTCGCGTTCGAAGGCGCTGATCAGGAAGGCGATCGCGGCCGGGTCGCTGATGAAGGCGGCGGTGCTGTTGTCGTCGTTGGCGGAGATCACGGCGACGTGGCGGTCGAAGACGATCAGCCGCTGGAAGGGCTCGTCGAGGACGCGGATCTGGGAGCCGTGCCGGGTGACCTCGTCGGCGTAGGCGAGCGCGGGCGGGTCGGCGAACGCGACCGGCTGGTAGATGGTGCGCAGCGAGCAGCCGCGCTGGAGGAGTTGGACGTCCTGGGCGAGGGCGATCTGCAGGGTTTCGGCGGGCCGGTGGCCGGGCTGGGCGGTGAGGACCTCGGCGCGGCAGTCGGAGACCAGTTGGGAGATCCGCTGGCGGATGTGGACGTGGCCCTCGACGTAGACCGCGCCGCCGGAGCCTCGGGAGGGGCGGGGCATCGCGTCGTAGGCGCGGGTGAGGCCGTCCAGGGCGCCCGGGAGGTTCTCCGCGCGGACCAGCAGCCGGGTCGCCTCGCTGCGGAGTTCGGCGCCGAGGCGGTCGCTGACCGAGCGCGGGCTGACGGCGGTGTAGCAGTGGTCCATCGGGTTGGCCATCACCAGGCCGATGTCGAGGAGTTGCCGGAGCGCGGCCCGGTCGGCCTCGGCGATGTCGTTGCAGGGGATGCGGCCGCCCTCGGCGATGATCGCCAGGTAGAGCTGGCGGGCTGCCTCGTCGGGTTCCTCGCCCGCGGGTACCGCATGGTGCGGTGCGGCCGCCGGTTCCGCCGTCACGTCGCACTCTCCCTGCCGGACGCCTCTCCCCTGGTGCTGCCCCACCCCGTGCCCGCGAGCCGCGGTGCCGGTGCCGGGCGAGCTCACGGTACCGGTCGAACGGCGGACCCCCGGGCCCGGGTGCCGTCGCACACCGGTGCCCGGGGGCCGCCATCAGCACGCCAATGCCAAGGCGATTCCGTCGAGGCGGAGCAGCAACGCCTCGACGGATCCGGCCGGTCGTCCATCACCACACATGGACTCGGGCCGGTGCTCTTCCCCCCCGTTCCACGGCTGCGGGACGTTGCACCCGTGGTCAGACCTGAAGAGCAAGTCGCCACCATCGGGCTGCGGTTGCCCGGACGACTTGGCGTGCCTCCACCCTCACAGCGTCACGGCCGGTGAACAAGTGCCGTCCGAGTGCAGGTTCGCGCAATTGCAGCTATCTGCACGGAGGTGGGGGCGTGGCGGCCCGGTCGGCGGGCCGGATTCCGGTAAAGGCCGAGGCCAGGGCGGGGAGTTGGGGGCGTGCGCCGGTGCGGCTGGTTGGCTGTGCACCGTCAGGCCACAGGTGCGCGTTCCTGCAACAACGGCATGCTCCCGAGCTGGTGAGCCACCCCGATCGAACGCCCGGCCGGACAACGCCCGGGCCCCGCCCGAGCCCCGTCCGGGCCTCCGCTCGGATCAGCGTGCCAGCAGGCGCCCGCGCACCAGCCCCGCCGCCGTGCCGCCCGCCGCGAGCACCCAGGCGGTGCACAGCAGCAGGTAGAGCCCGACGGCGAGGGCCGTGAAGCCGCCGAAGCCGGTGTGCCGGGCGAGCGCGGAGACGCCGGTGACGCAGGTGCCGACCGGGAAGGTGTACGCCCACCAGGTCATCGCGAACGGCATCCCGGCCCGGCGGGCGCGCAGGTTGGCGGTGAGCGCGACGGCCAGCCAGAGCATCGCGACGCCCGTCACCGCGATCCCGTACAGCTCCGCCAGCGGCAGCATCGTGGGTGCCAGCGCGGGCAGCACCGGGCGGGCGGCGTCGGCGAGTTGGTGGATCGCGGTGACGGACTGGCCGAGCGGCCCGAGCACCAGGAACAGCGAGGGGGTGAGCGCCAGGGTGGGCAGCTTGCTGTGGAACAGCCCGGTGAACACCACGGGCAGCAGCACCAGGGTGGCCAGCAGGCCGACCCCGAACAGCGCCCAGCAGCCGTACAGCAGGGCCTGCTGCGGCAGGCCGGCGGGCAGGTGGGGGACCAGCGCCGGGCCGGTCGCGGCGGCGACCAGCGGGGCGACCACCGGCAGCAGCCAGGTCGGGTTGGCCTCCAGGGCGGACACCCGGTGCCGGGTGATCATCAGGTACGGGATGCCGCCGGCGACGGCCAGCGCGTAGAGGGTGCCGACGCCCCACAGCGCGGCATCCAGGGCGACGGCCGGGCCGGTGCCGATGACGCGCGAGCCGACCAGCAGGGTGCCGAACCCGACCGCCAGCAGCGCCATCGGCGGGCATCCGTAGAAGACGGCGGTGGCCGGGTTGTCCAGCAGCTGGGCGCGGGCCGCCTCGCGGTGCCGGGTGAGGTGGACCAGCCGGGCCGCGGCCAGCACCAGCAGGGCGGCCAGCCCGAGCGCCCACATCGCCTCGCCGAAGCCGGTCAGCCCGGGCGGCCGGACCGGCAGGGCGGCGGCGCCGTTGGCGATGATCGCGGTGCCCATCACGGCGGCGTACCAGTTGGGGCCGAGCTGCGCGAGGTCGATCCGGGAGAGCCGGGAGAGCCGGGAGAACCCGGAGCGGCGCGCGATCCGGGAGCCGGCGGCGGAGGCGGGGCTGGTGAGCGGGTGGACATCGGCCGAGGTGAGCATGGGTCCACCGTCGCCCGGCGGGCCGTCCACCGGTAGCTCCGGGGCTTCTATGAGGGCATAGCCTGAACCTATGGCCCTCTCCTCGCACGTCCCGGAACTCGGCGCCCTGGAACTGCTGCTCGCGGTGGCCCGGCTGGGCAGCGTCGGACGGGCGGCGGCCGAGCTGGGCGTCAGCCAGCCGACCGCGAGCGCCCGGATCAAGGGCATGGAGCGGCAGATCGGCGTCCCGCTGCTGGACCGCTCGCCCCGGGGCAGCCGGCCGACCGAGGCGGGCCGGCTGGTGGTCGAGTGGGCCCGGCAGGTGGTGGAGGCGGCACAGGCGCTGGACGCCGGGATCGACGCGCTGCGCGAGCGGCGGGACGCCAAGCTGCGGGTGGTGGCCAGCCTGACCGTCGCCGAGTACCTGATGCCGGGCTGGCTGCTGGCGCTCTCCGAGGCCAGTCCGGGGACGGCGGTGACGCTGCGGACGGCGAACTCGACGGAGGTCGCCGGGCACGTGCTGGCCGGGGAGGCCGACCTCGGCTTCGTCGAGGGCCCGTCCACCCCGCCCGGGCTGGCCGGCGCGGTGGTGGCGGCGGACCGGCTGGTGGTCGTGGTGGCGCCCGGCCACCGGTGGGCGCGCCGCCGCACCCCGCTGACCGGGGCCGAGCTGGCGGCCACCCCGCTGGTGCTGCGCGAGCCCGGCTCGGGCACCCGGGAGGTGCTGGAGATGGCGCTGGCGCCGTACGGGGGCGCGGCGCAGCCCCGGCTGGAGCTGGCCTCGTCCACCGCGCTGAAGGCGGCGGCGATGACCGGGGCGGGGCCGGTCTGCCTGAGCGAGCTGGCGGTGGTGGAGGAGCTGGCGACCCGACGGCTGGTCGAGGTGCCGCTGGCGGAGGAGCTGGACCTGCGCCGGCCGCTGCGCGCGGTGTGGCCGGCCGGGCGGCGGCCGAGCGGG
Source organism: Streptomyces sp. FH025 (assembly GCF_017427025.1). Lineage (GTDB taxonomy): Bacteria > Actinomycetota > Actinomycetes > Streptomycetales > Streptomycetaceae > Kitasatospora. The sequence goes on along the minus strand of NZ_JAFLNG010000062.1, from coordinate 4,036 downwards.
CCGGCCCGGGAGCTGCTGGTGCTGACCCGGCGGAACGCCTCGCCGCAGCGGCGGGGCACCTCCCCCCAGCGGCGGAGCACCTCGGCCCAGCGGCGGGACGCCGCGGCCCAGCGGCGGGGCCCCGCGTCCGAAAAGAGAAAAGGTTGAGCGGAATAGACTCAACTTAGTGCATGCTGTACGTAGCAGCAGTGAAGGACGACGAGGGAGGATCCCCCAGCAGTGGACGCCAGCAAGTTCACCACCAAGACGCAGGACGCCCTGTCCGCCGCGATCCGGCAGGCGGGCTCGGTCGGCAACCCGGACGTCAAGCCGGTGCACATCCTGATCGCCCTGCTGGAGCAGCCCGAGGGCATCGCCCGGCCCCTGCTGGAGGCGGTCGGGGCGAACGCCGCCCGGGTCGACGCCGAGGCACGCCGCCAGCTGGCCGCGCTGCCGAGCGCGATGGGCTCCACCGTCGCCGCCCCGCAGCTCGCCCGGGACACCATCGCCGTGCTCACCGAGGCCGGCAAGCGCGCGGACGACCTGGACGACCAGTACGTCTCCACCGAGCACCTGATGGTCGGCCTGGCCGCCGAGGGCGGGCCGGTCGCCGAGCTGCTGGTGCAGCAGGGCGCGACGCCCAAGGCGCTGCTCGCGGCCTTCAAGGACGTCCGGGGCAGCGGCAAGGTCACCTCGCCGGACCCCGAGGGCACCTACAAGGCCCTGGAGAAGTACGGCACCGACCTCACCCAGGCCGCCCGGGACGGCAAGCTCGACCCGGTGATCGGCCGCGACCACGAGATCCGCCGGGTGGTCCAGGTGCTCTCCCGCCGGACGAAGAACAACCCGGTGCTGATCGGCGAGCCCGGCGTCGGCAAGACCGCCGTGGTCGAGGGCCTGGCCCAGCGCATCGTGGCGGGCGACGTGCCGGAGTCGCTGCGCGGCAAGCGGCTGGTCGCGCTGGACCTCGGCGCGATGGTGGCCGGCGCCAAGTACCGCGGCGAGTTCGAGGAGCGGCTCAAGGCCGTCCTGAACGACATCAAGGACTCCGACGGCCAGGTCGTCACCTTCATCGACGAGCTGCACACCATGGTCGGCGCGGGCGCCAGCGGCGACTCCGCGATGGACGCGGGCAACATGCTCAAGCCGATGCTGGCCCGCGGCGAGCTGCGGATGGTCGGCGCCACCACGCTGGACGAGTACCGCGAGCGGATCGAGAAGGACCCTGCGCTGGAGCGCCGCTTCCAGCAGGTGCTGGTCGGCGAGCCCAGCGTGGAGGACTCGATCGCCATCCTGCGCGGTCTCAAGGGCCGGTACGAGGCGCACCACAAGGTGCAGATCGCGGACGCCGCGCTGGTCGCCGCCGCCACCCTGTCCAACCGCTACATCACCTCCCGCTTCCTGCCCGACAAGGCGATCGACCTGGTCGACGAGGCGGCCTCCCGGCTGCGGATGGAGATCGACTCCTCCCCGGTCGAGATCGACGAACTCCAGCGCGCCGTCGACCGGTTGCGGATGGAGGAGCTGGCCCTGGAAAAGGAGTCGGACCCGGCCTCGGTCGACCGGCTGGCCCGGCTGCGGCGCGATCTCGCCGACCGCAACGAGCAGTTGAGCGTGCTGACGGCACGCTGGGAGCAGGAGAAGAAGAGCCTCAACCGGGTCGGCGAACTCAAGGAGCGGCTGGACGACCTGCACGGCGCGCTCGAACGGGCCCAGCGCGACGGCGACTTCGAGCGTGCGTCCAAGCTGATGTACGCCGAGATCCCGGCCGCCGAGAAGGAGCTCACCGACGCCCAGGAGCGCGCCGCCGACCAGGATTCCTCCGCCTCGATGGTCAAGGAGGAGGTCGGCCCGGACGACGTGGCCGACGTGGTCGCCTCCTGGACGGGCATCCCGGCCGGGCGCCTGCTGGAGGGCGAGAGCGCCAAACTCCTGCGCATGGAGGAGGAGTTGGGCAGGAGGCTGATCGGTCAGACAGAGGCCGTGCAGGCCGTGTCGGACGCGGTGCGCCGCACCCGCTCCGGCATCGCCGACCCGGACCGCCCGACCGGTTCCTTCCTCTTCCTCGGCCCGACCGGCGTCGGCAAGACCGAACTCGCCAAGGCCCTGGCCGACTTCCTGTTCGACGACGAGCGGGCGATGGTCCGGATCGACATGAGCGAGTACGGCGAGAAGCACTCGGTCTCCCGCCTGGTCGGCGCCCCGCCCGGGTACGTCGGCTACGAGGAGGGCGGCCAGCTCACCGAGGCGGTCCGCCGCCGCCCGTACAGCGTGGTGCTGCTGGACGAGGTGGAGAAGGCCCACCCGGAGGTCTTCGACGTGCTGCTCCAGGTGCTGGACGACGGCCGGCTCACCGACGGCCAGGGCCGCACGGTGGACTTCCGCAACGCGATCCTGATCCTCACCTCGAACCTGGGCAGCCAGTTCCTGGTGGACCCGGCCACCCCGGAGGACCGGAAGAAGCAGCTGGTGCTGGACTCCGTCCGGGCCGCGTTCAAGCCGGAGTTCCTCAACCGGCTGGACGACATCGTGGTCTTCGACCCGCTGGGCACCGCCGAGCTGAGCCGGATCGTCGACCTCCAGGTGGCCCGCCTCGGCGAGCGGCTGCGCGAGCGGCGGCTCACCCTGGAGGTCTCCGAGGCCGCCCGCGACTGGCTGGCCCTCACCGGGTACGACCCGGCGTACGGCGCCCGCCCGCTGCGCAGGCTGGTGCAGTCCGCGATCGGCGACCAGCTGGCCCGGGCGATCCTGTCCGGCCAGGTGCACGACGGGGACACCGTCCTGGTCGAGCGGGACGAGGAGGGCGACCGCCTCACCGTCCGCGGCCGGGGCCCGCTGGAGAAGTAGGCCGCCCCGGCGACCGGTACGGGCCGCTCCCCCGCCCCCGCGGAGGAGCGGCCCGTACCGCTTGCGCGTTCCGCGCTACTCGGGCGCGCCCCGCCGCGACCGCCGCGAGCGGTCCCGCCAGATGCGCGCCAGCCGGTGCAGTTCGGCGCCCTGGGCCTCCGGCAGGCTCCAGGTCTGGCTGAGCAGCCGCAGCGTGGAGACCCTCGGGCAGGACACCCCGCGCTCCAGGTCGCGTATCGACCGCACGCTCAGCCCGGACGCCTCGCCCAACTGCTCCTGCGTCATCCCCCGGTCCAGCCTGATGTTCCGGAGCAGCGCCCCGAGCGACGCGCCCTCCCCGGTCACCGTACGCTCCATCCCCGTTTCCCCCTCAGCTCATGACACCTCACGTCCCCCGCGCGGTACGGACCCCGCCGGGGGGTGAGTTCCGTCGCACGCTAACCGCATCCGCGCGGCCCGGCAGGCGAACCCGCCCGCCGGGCGCGTGACGTGGCTCACGCACGCTCGCAAGCCCCGCCCAGGGCCCACCAGCCGAACACCCTGAGTCATATCCGGCCACCCTGCGCACACGGACGAAGATCGCCGAACCCCTGGCGCCCCTGTGAGCGGAGCCCCGAATGAGGCAGGATGGGAGGTGGAAGGGCGGCCTCTCATTGCCGGCCACCACGTGCACTGAGGAAGAGGACCCCCATGAGCATCGACCCGTCGTCCATCCCGTCGTTCGGCGCCCCCCAGGGCGGCCAGCCCGGCGGCCAGGGCGGGCGGCCGGCCGGCCCGCCGCCGATCATCGTCCCGGACCAGAGCCTGGTCGCCCAGCTGCTCGACCAGATGCAGCTGAAGCACGTCGTGGACGAGGAGGGCGACCTCACCGCCCCCTGGGAGGGCTTCCGCGTCTACTACATGTTCCGCGGCGAGCAGAAGGAGCTCTTCGCGGTGCGCGCCTTCTACGACCGCGCGTACCCGCTGGAGGAGAAGGGCGAGATCCTCGACCTGATCGACGAGTGGAACCGCGAGACCCTCTGGCCCAAGGTCTACACCCACACCCACGAGGACGGCGTCGTCCGGCTGATCGGTGAGGCCCAGATGATCGTCGGCACCGGCGTCAACCTGGACTACTTCGTCACCACCGCCGCGAACTGGACCCAGGCCGCGGTCGGCTTCGAGCAGTGGATCGTCGAGCGCCTCGGCCTGCAGAAGGACATCGAGGGCG
>NZ_JAFLNG010000619.1 GCF_017427025.1 Streptomyces sp. FH025 | reverse complement strand
GTCGAGGCCGTCCGCCGCGACTTCCCGCAGCTGCACCGGGAGGTGAACGGCCACCCGCTGGTCTGGCTGGACAACGGGGCCACCACCCTCAAGCCCCGCCAGGTGACCGAGGCGGTCGCCGAGCACTACGCGACGGCCACCTCCAACGTCCACCGCGGCGCCCACACCCTCGCCCAACAGGCCACCCAGGTCTACGAGGAGGGCCGCGCCGAGGCCGCCAGGCTGCTCGGCACCCCGGACCCGGACGAGATCGTCTTCGTCCGGGGCACCACCGAGGCGGTCAACCTGGTGGCGCAGAGCTGGGGCCGGGCGAACCTGGGGGCCGGCGACGAGATCCTGGTCTCGGCGGCCGAGCACCACTCCAACCTGGTGCCCTGGCAGCTGATCGCCAAGGAGCGCCGGGCCCGGGTCGTCCCGATCCCGCTGCTCCCGGACGGGCGGCTGGACCAGGACGCGTACCGCGACCTGCTCGGTTTCCGGACCAGGCTGGTGGCGCTCACCCACGCGTCGAACGTGCTGGGGACCGTCCCGCCGGTGGCCGAGATGACCGCACTCGCCCACCGGTACGGCGCCCGGGTGCTGGTCGACGGCGCGCAGGCGGTGAGCCACTTCCCGGTGGACGTCACCGCGCTGGACGCCGACTTCTACACCTTCTCGGGGCACAAGGTCTTCGCCCCGACCGGAATCGGCGTGCTCTACGGCAAGCGGGACGTGCTGGAGTCGATGCCCCCGTGGCAGGGCGGCGGGAACATGATCGACTCGGTGAGCTTCGAGGAGACCACCTACGCCCCCGTCCCGCACCGGCTGGAGGCCGGCACCGGCCACATCGCCGGGGTCACCGGCCTGCGGGCGGCGCTGCGCTACCTGTCCGGGCTGGACCGGCAGGCCGCCACCGCGCACGAGGTGCGGCTCACCGAGTACGCCACGGCCGCGCTGGCGACCGTGCCCGGGCTGCGGCTGATCGGCACCGCGCCGGGGAAGATCGGGGTGCTGACCTTCCTGGTGGCGGGCACCGACCCGATCGGCCTCGCCCGTGCCCTGGACCAGCAGGGCATCGCGGTACGCGCCGGCCACCACTGCGCCCAGCCGGCGCTCGCCGCCTACGGACTGCACAGCGCGGTCAGGGCCTCGCTGGCCCTGTACAACACCGTGCAGGACGTCGACGCGCTGGTGGCCGCCTTGCAGGGGATCCGGACGGCCACCGCCCGGTAGCCCGGCTGCGGCCGCAGGGTGTGCGGGCCCCCGCAACGGGGCCCGCACACCCGTCGCTGGTACGCGGCGAGGCTGGGCCGGCCGTCAGTCGGCGGCCCCGACGCGGGAGGAGGAGTCCCGGCCCGGGCGGGCATCGCCCCGGGCTCCGTCGTCCCGGGTGTCCTCCCGGGCCTCGACCAGAACGGCGGGCTCCAGCGGCGAGGCGATCTCCTGCGGCTTGCTGCGGGACGCCCAGTCGCGGATGCCGAGCAGCACCATCACGAAGAAGATCCCGTAGACGATGCCGGAGAAGTACAACTCGGAGTGGACCGCGAGCGGCACGCCCACCAGGTCGACGGCCAGCCAGACGAACCAGAACTCCACGTAGCGGCGGGCCTGGCTGTACATGGCGAGGATCGAGCCGACGAAGATCCAGGCGTCCGCGAGGACCATCCACCACGGCGCGCCGGGGTAGAACGAGGCGTCGGACCACTTCAGCACCGCGCCGAACGCGGCCGTCCCCAGCACCATCGCGACCATCAGCACGGCGCGTTCCCGCCACGACGCCCAGCGGACGTTGATCGTGCCTTCCTGCTCGCGACTGCGCCTCCACGTCGCCCAACCCCAGGTGGCCGACACGATGATGACGATCTGCCGGGCGGCGTTGCCGCCGAGGTGCACGTTCAGGCTGGCGATCAGCAGCAGCACCGAGCCGAGGATCTGCACCGGCCAGGCCACCAGCGAGCGCCGCAGCGCCAGCCAGACGGTGGCGAGCGCCAGGATGTTGCCCAGGAAGTCGGACCAGTAGACGGGGAGACCGAAGAAGCCGAACTGCTCGTTCAGCCAGTGGAATGCGCTCATGACTCACACCTTTGTTCGTGTGGAGCGAGGTGGGGGGAAGGACGGTCGGCCCCGCCGAAGCGGGGGTGCGGGGCCGACCGGGCGCGTGGGCGCAGCGCGCAGTCGCGTGGGCGGGACTGCGGCCGGGCAGGCGAGAAGGTGGTGCCGGAGATCAGGAGGTGGACCAGGAGGTGGATCAGGAGAGGGCGGCGAGGACGTGCCGTCCGTGCTCGGAGTCCAGCAGGGACTCGGAGCGGCGGACGTCCTCCCGGGCGGCGAGCAGCAGCTCGTCGACGGAGGCGAACCTCTCGGTGTCCCGGATGCGGGCGACGAACCACAGGTCGACGCGCTCGCCGTACAGGTCGCCCACCTCGCCCGAGGTGTCGTGGCAGTACACCTCGGTGTGGATCTCGGACGTGTCGCAGAAGGTGGGGTTGGTACCGATGCTGATCGTCGCGCGGTGCACGGTGCCGGTCGCTCGGCGGGCCAGCCAGCCGCTGTAGATCGCGGGCGGTGGGACGGGCGTACCGGGGTCGGGGGCGATGTTGGCGGTGGGGAAGCCCAGGCCCCTCCCCCGGCCGGCGCCGCGCACCACGGTGCCGGTCAGGGGGGTCGTCGGAGCGTCAGGCATGGGGGCTGAGCTCGCGGAACTGGCTGGTGTGGAAGACCAGTGGCTCCACTCCGGGGAACAGCTCGGCGGTGAGCAGTTCCATCAGGACGATCTCGTGGTCGCCGCCGTCGTACACCGCGTTGACCCGGGCGGTCAGCCACAGTGCCGCGTCGTGGATCAGCACCGCGCCGTCCGGCGTCGGCCGCCAGCCGGTGCCGTCGAAGCGGTCGCCCACCCGGGAGGCGAGCTTCCGGCAGAGCGCGCCCTGGCCGTGGCTGAGCACGCTCAGTCCCAGCACCGGTGCCTCCGCCAGCCTCGGCCAGGTGGTCGAGGTGCGGGCCACGCTGATCGCGACCATCGGCGGCTCCAGCGAGATCGACACGAAGGAGCTCACCGCGAGCCCGACCGGTTCGCCGCCGCGCAGCGCGCCGAGCGCGACCACTCCGGTGGGGTAGGCCCCGAACGCCTGGCGCAGCACCGCCGCGTTCGGCTCCGCCGTGCTCAGTTCCACCGTGTTCGATTCCACCGCCTTCGATCCCACCGCGTACGGCTCCGCGGACGGGGTGGGCGGGGTCGGCTGGTGAGTGGGAGTGACCATGGTCGTCGCCGTCCTCTCGTCGCGAATGGGGTGGTTCAGTGGCGGTACTGCGCGGCCGGGTGGCTGGCCGGCAGGGCCCGGTCCGACGCGCCGGTCAGCCGCTCGCGCAGCGACTCGCCGGCCGCGTACTCGCCGCGGAAGACGCCGCGGGCCCGCAGGATCGGCAGCACCGACTCGACGAACTCCGTGGTGGAGGCCGGCTGCACGGTCGGCGAGAGCAGGAAGCCGTCCAGGTCGGCGCCCTGCGCCAGGGAGCAGATCTCGTCGGCGATCTCCTCGGCGGTGCCGACCACCGGACGGGCACCGACGCCGTGGGTGTGCCAGTCGGCGAGCACGTCGCCGACGGTCTTGCCGGCGAACCGCGCGACCTGGGTCTGCGACATCTCGGTGGACAGCTCCGTCATCGGGGTGTCCGGCGCGTACGAGGACAGGTCGAGGCCGGTGAACATGGCGTAGCTGGCGACCGTGACCTCCGGACGTTGGGCGTCCAGGACGCGCTGCCAGCGGCGCTCCGCGTCCGAGGCTGTGGCGCCGACCACACAGGAGAACGCCGACATAACCTTGACCTCGTCCGCGCGGCGGCCCGCCTTCACGGCCTCCTCGCGGATCGCCGCGGTGTGCGCGGCGAGCTGCTGCACCGAACCGCTGCCGACGAACATGCACTCGCCGTGCCGCCCGCCGACCCGCCGCCCGGCCGGGGAGGCACCGGCCTGGAACAGCACCGGGGTGCCCTGCGGGGAACGGGCGGTGTTGCCGTAGCCGTGCGAGCGGAAGTACGGGCCCTCGTGCTCGACCAGGTGCACCTTCGCCGGGTCGGCGAACCGGCCGTCCTTGTCCTTCTCCAGGGCGTCCGGCTCCCAGGAGCCCTCCCAGTACTTGTAGACCAGATCGAGGAAGTCCTCGGCCATCTTGTACCGGTCGTCGTGCGCCACCATGTCCATACCGAAGGCCTTGACCGCGGTGTCGGCGGTGCCGGTGGTCACGATGTTCCAGCCGAGTCTGCCTCTGGACAGCTGGTCCAGGGTGGCCAGCCGGCGGGCGAACGCGTACGGCGGCTCCACCAGCACCGAGCCGGTCACCACCAGGCCCAGGTCGGTGGTGCTCGCCAGCAGCGCCGAGGCGATCACGAACGGGTCCAGGCGCGGCAGGTCCAGGGTCTCCTCGGTGGCGATCGGCGGACGCACCCCGTTGATCTCCGACCAGCCCCAGGCGTCGGCCAGGAACAGGAAGTCCAGCTTGGCGTCCTCGCAGATCCCCGCGATCTCCTGCCAGTACCCGAGGGTGTCGAACAGGTGCCGGCGGCTGTCGGGGTGGCGCCAGGTGGCGGTACCGCTCGCGTTGGTCTGGGCGTTCTCGAACAGTCCGAGCTTGAGGTTGCGCATGGGTTGTTCTCCGTTGAA
>NZ_JAFLNG010000618.1 GCF_017427025.1 Streptomyces sp. FH025 | reverse complement strand
AACCACTGGACGGAACACCGGCCGACGGGTGGACGAACCAACCGGACGACGGTCAAGGTCCGGCTCCGCCATCCGCCACGAACTGGACATACTCCTGTCACTGGCCGTCCATGGAGATCGCGCACCATGGTGAATGTGCCCGCCGCACCCAACCGTGGGGGATGGCTGCGGGGGCACTGTCGCACCCCCGATGGGGGTCGGAGGTGCGAGGCCGGGCGACCCTGGGTGGGGGCGCCCGCCCAAGCGCCGGGAACCGTGGCGCCCTTTCCTGGAGGGCGCCACGGGTCTCGGCCTACTCGCGTTGCCCGCTCGTCTTCAGTGCTCGTCTCTTCAACGCTCGCCTCTTCAACGCCCGTCTCTTCAACGCCCGCTTCCCGCGCTCGGCCCGCGCGTACCGCCGGACGTCCGCACCCGTCCGGTCGGTGGAGGCCGCCTCGGGGCGGACTACCAGCGGGAGAGGTTGATGTCGTACATCAGCACCTGGTGGCCCAGGTTGGCGTTGAAGTCGTAACGCTCCCAGCTGAAGACGGTCCAGGAGCCGAGCCCGCCGCCCAGGTAGGTGATGACCTTGTTGTTGCCCGCGTCGATCCGGTCCACGTTGTAGACGCGCACGGCCATCCAGCCGTCGTTCGCGAAGCACAACTGGCTGCTGTAGCCGTAGTTGTACACTTTCGCGAAATCGTCCCGGTTTCCGCAGTCGACCCGGTTCACGGCATGTGCCGAGGCACTCGGCAACAACGCCGCGGCAGCAGCCGTGAGAACCGCCAGAGCGCCCGCTCGACGAGTTCTGCCATTTCTGTTCCGAAGGGTGGCACGGGGATTAGTGCGGCGAATCATGTAACCCCTCCATCGGTAACGGTCGGAGCTCCAGAGATTTCCACGGCGGGGCAGTAGCGGACAGCTGTTTTCCGGCCAAGCCAGGCTTCCGGAGCGGCCCCGGGAACACATCGGGACGAAATGAGCTAGGGTCCGAACAAGCTTGCCGCGCTTGAGGATCGGAGCAGACGCTTGCCACGTCCCGCCCACTTCGAACGATTCGCCGCCATCACCCTGGCGGCCGCCCTCTCGGTTTCGGCCACCGCTTGTTCGAACAACTCCGGGAAGGTTTCCGCCGAATCCGCGCCGAAACCGCCGGAGATCACCTCGACGGCCGCCCCGGAATCCGGTCGCGGCGGAATGACCGGACTCCCGCTCTCCGCTTATCAGGCCGATGACCTGACCTCCGTGAAGGAGATTCAGGCACGGAATATGCTGATCGTCTCCTGCATGCACAGGGCCGGATTCTCCGCATTCACCGGGGACGGCCTGCAGGCAGCGCAGCCGCCGGACAACGCCACCGCGCTGCCGGCCGGCCCCTGGGGGTACCTCGGAGCGGAGGCCGCGGCCACCCTGGGCTTCCACCCTCCGAAGCGGACGACCCCCCGGCCGAACCCCGCCCCGGCCGGCGCCGGCGAGGCGTACGACAACGCCCGGGTGGACTGCGACCGGCAGGCCGCCGAGCGGCTCGGCTCACCGCCTGCGGCGGGCGGCGAGCTGGTCAGCAGGCTGTTCGACGAGTCGATGAAGGCCGCGGCCAAGGACGCCCGGGTCGTGGAGGCCACCAGGGCGTGGACCGTCTGCATGACGGCCGCCGGATTCGAGGCCGAAACCCCGGACGAGCTGGCGCGGAGGTACCGGAGCACGCCCGAGGCCACCCCGACCGAGCTGTCCGCCGCCCGCGCCGACGCCGACTGCACCGCCAGGTCGAACCTGGCGGGCCTCTGGTTCGCCGTGCTGGCCGGCTACCAGCGCCAGTTGATCGACCGCAACGCGCAGGCCCTGACCGCCCAGCAGGAGGCGGTCAGGGCCCAGGACGCCAAGCTCACCCAGCTGATCGCGAGCGAGGCCGGGAGCTGATGCGGACAGGATCCGACGAGGCCGGCGGCCGGCGAGGCCAGGAGCCGGCGAGGCCGGGAGCCGGGCCCCGCACCGGCTAGCGCCGGCGGTAGGTCACGGTGTTGGGGGTCGCGTAGTCGCTGCCGTCGTCCACGATGATGATCTTCGGAATGATCCGGGTCTCGTCCTGGGGCTGCTCCTCGGCGCCGCCCCCGCCCTTCGCGCCGTCCCGCTCGGCCGTCTGCTCCGGCGACGCGGCCGGCTTCGGAGGCGCCGCGGCCGGCTTCGGAGGCGCCGCGGCCGGGGCGACCGGGCCGGTCGCCACCGGCTCGCCGCTCCCCTTGGCCTTGGCGGCGGCACCGCCGGCCCCGGAGGCACTGGACCCGCCGACCACCGGCTGCCGCAGCACCGCCGTCGACCTCTCCCGGGCCGGGGCCTTCCGCAGGTTCGGCAGCGGGATCTCCCCGGTGTCCGCCTCCGAATCCACCGGCACCGCGTCGGCGACCGCGTCCGCCGGAGCCGCGTCCGCGGCTGACACGGCGGCAGCGGACGCGGCGGCAGCGGCGGCGGCCGCCCGCTCGGGCTCGATCTGCCCGACCGCCGCTCCGGTGAGCGAGGCCAGGGTGGCCTTGATGTGGTCCAGGTGCTGCTGCACCGTCTCCAGCCGGGTGTCGAACTCGCGCTGCTCGCGCTCGGTCGCCGCGTTGATCTTCTCGGCCTCCCGGCGGGCCTGCTCGATCAGCTGGTCGGCCTTGGCCTGGGCGTCCGTCTCCAGCTGCTTGATCTGGTTCAGCACGGTCTCCCGGTGCTGCTCGGCCTCCTTGACCCGGCGCGCGGCGGTCGCGGAGACCTCGGCGTCCTCGGCGTCGGCCTTGGCCTGGATCGCGGCGAAGTTCTCGTCGGCCTTGCGGCGCTTGGCGGCCAGTTCGGCCTCGGCCTGCTCGCTCGCCTCGGCGGCGGCCACCCGGACCTTGGCGGCGTAGGCGGTGGCGGCGTCCCGCTCGGCGCGGCTCTCCCGGTCGGCCTCGGCGCGGATGCTCTCGGCCTCGGCCCGGGTGCGCTCCTCGGTGCGGCGGGCGGCCGCGTCGGCCTCCGTGCGGGTGGTGGTGCCGTACTCCTTGGCCGCCTTGTCGAGCGCCTGCCCGGCCTCGTAGACCTCGTCGCGCAGGTCCTCGGCGAAGCGCTCGGCCTTCTCCCGAACGGCGCGCGCCTCGTTCTGCGCCATCGTGGCCAGACCGGCGGCCTGCTCGCTCAGCACCTGGTAGTCCGGCTCGGGGGCCTCCTCGGCGGCGCGGCGGATGTCGGCCAGCCGGGCCTCCATCTGCCGCATGCCGGCGCCGAGGACGCTCAGCCTCTCCCACGCGTCGTCGCGCTGCGCGGTCAGGGCCGCGAGTGCGCGGTCGACCTGCTCGGGCGCGTAGCCTCGCCGGGCCTGGGTGAAGCCGTGCTGGGGGACGGCATCGCTCATGGGCTCTTCCCCTCGTTTCGCGGGCTGCGGAGCCCATGATCGGACGGAACGGACGGATCCGGAACCGGTTCGGAGCCCGGGGCCGGATTCCGTCGTCGTACGGACCGGAAAACGTCGAGGACCGGACGAGTAGACCCATCCTCTTGACCTATTTTGCGCAGATCCGGACGAAACCCCAACGAGGCACCACCGTCACGACGTGCCGGAGGGGTCGTTCCAGACATCCGAACGACCCCTCCCCACCTGCGAGGATCCTCGACGGCCCGCTACAGCAGGCCGTCCCAGAACTGCTCCAGCAGCACGGCCCACCACGTGTCCGCGTTCTGCAGGGCCGCCGGGTCGATCGCGGCGAGCTGCGCCTGGAAGTCGGACGTCCAGCGACCGGCCTGCTCGGGCGTCAGCCCGTACCGCAGCCGCCACATCCGGCCCAGCAGGGCCAGCGCGCGGACGAACTCCGGTACACCGCTGTTGACGAAGCGCGGCGGCTGGCCGGTTCCGTCGACGTCCACCGCGACCACGTGCGCGGTGCCGTACTGGACGCACAGCTGGCGGCCGTAGTCGTTCCCGAGCACCAGGTAGCCGCCGAAGTCCGGGGCCGCGGGCAGGCCGCGCTCGGCGGCCAGCTCGGCGAGGGTCGGGATCGGCCGGCCCTCCTGCGCCTGGGCCCAGAAGAACGGCCCGAAGTCGCGCGGCAGCCCGGCCCACATCAGCGTCTGCGACACCGGCTCGGGCACGCCCTGGCGGGAGACCGCGCGCTGCTCGTAGCGGAACAGGTTCTGCCCGAAGGCCTGGCCGAGCTCCTGGGCGAGCTGCTGCGGCGGCAGCGGGGGCAGCGGCTGGACCGTCCCCGGAGCGGGCAGCGGCGCCCGGAACGGGCGGACCCGCTGGGCACCGGAGGCCAGCTGGTGCAGCTCGTCCAGGTGGTCGAGCAGCTCGGCCATCCCGGCCTGCCGGGAGGCGTGGTCGCGGCCGTACGGGGCGGTGTGGGTGAGCCGCACGTTCGGCCAGGAGGCGGCGATCATGCGGTTGCAGTAGCCGCCGGGCAGATCGCAGGACTCCAGCTCGGTGTACAGCTCCAGCACCTGCTCCGGCGGCACGTTCAGCCGCCGCAGGTCCTGCAGGATCTTCCACTCCGGGTGCGGGGTGCCGGGCTCGCTGCGGTGCAGCAGCTTCTGCTCCGAGCCGTCCGGGCCCCGGTAGCTGAGCGCGGCGAAGTAGCCGGGGCCGACCGCGGGCACGCCGGGCGGCACCGGGGCACCCGGCGGCGGCCCGGTGACCGGCGCCGGGGGGACGACC
>NZ_JAFLNG010000617.1 GCF_017427025.1 Streptomyces sp. FH025 | reverse complement strand
CGGCCTCCACCTCCCGGGTCAGCTCCTCGGTGGAGTCCCCGTGGGTCAGCGGGATCACCCAGCGCCGCTGCGGGTCCACGCAGAGCACGTCGGTGTCGCGCCGAAGGGCAGGGTGGACGTCGGCCAGCAGGTGGACGACGGTGGCGAGCGACCCGACGGCGATCACCTGGTGGTGCAGGCCGAAGGCGAGGCCCATCGCCTCCGGCGCCTGGAAGATGCTGCCGCGCGAGGCCCGGTGGACGCGGCTGCTGTCCGGCCAGAGCGCGTGCAACTCGTCGGCCAGCGGGTGGCCCGGCTCGTAGATGGCGACCAGTCCGATCACGTACCCGCACTCCTCGCCGTCCCCGGCCCTCCGGCGGTGGGCCCCAGTGATCCGCAGTGATCCCACCACGGGCGGCCGAAACGGGTCAATCGCGGCCGGTGTGAGATGCGGCGGGCCGTGGTACCCCCGGGTCGTGGGGCGGCGTTTCGTACGGGGACGGCCTCGCAGCTGTTCGTCTGTTCTTCACTTCACTTGTGCGGTACACGACACCACCGCCCTCCTACTGTTTTCCGCGCTCCCGCCCGGGAAGCCCCGACTCACGGAGGACCCCATGGCCTTCGCACGACTCCGCACCCCCGGCGCGCCCGACCCCACCGCCACCCGGCGTCCCGCCCGCCGCCGGCTGCGCCCGCTCACCGCCCTCGCCGCCGGACTCGGCCTGGTCGCCGGCTCGCTCGGCCTGTGGGCCGCGGGCGGCAACGCCGCCGCCGTCACGGCCGACGTCACCGCCGGCGGCCTGCCCGCGCCGGACCACGTGATCGTCGTCGTGATGGAGAACCACGCGTACTCGCAGGTCATCGGCAGCTCCAGCGCGCCGTACGTCAACGGCACCCTGGTGGCCGGCGGCGCGACGCTGACCCAGTCCTACGCGCTCACCCACCCCAGCCAGCCCAACTACTACATGCTGTTCTCCGGCAGCTCGCAGGGCATCGTCGACGACAGCTGCGTGGACGTCGGCGCGCTGCAGCAGCCCAACCTGGCCTCCGAACTGCTCGCGGCCAACCAGACCTGGGCGAGCTACAACGAGGGCCTGCCCGGCGTCGGCGCCACCGACTGCGACAGCGGCAACTACGCGCAGAAGCACAACCCGTGGTTCGGCTTCGGCAACGTGCCCACCTCCAGCGCCTACGGCATGGACGCCTTCCCGACCGACTTCACCACCCTGCCCAAGGTCTCCTTCGTCGTCCCGGACCTGTGCGACGACATGCACGACTGTTCGGTGGGCACCGGTGACTCCTGGTTGCAGGCCAACCTCGACGCCTACGCGCAGTGGGCCAAGAGCCACAACAGCCTGCTGGTGGTGACGTTCGACGAGGACAACAAGCTGTCCGGCAACCGCATCCCGACCGTGGTCTACGGAGCCCACGTCGCCCCCGGCAGCAGCACCGCCACCCGCTACAACCACTACGACGTGCTGCACACCCTGGAGGACCTGGCCGGGGTCAACGCCCACGCCGGCAACTCCGCCAACGCCGCCGACATCACCGGCATCTGGAACTGACGCCCGTGTACGTCGCGGACTCCCGCAGCTCCAAGGCCCCCGTCGCGCCGACCCCCTCCACGGGCGGGCCGGCGCGGCGGGGCGCCGCCGCGCGCGCCGTGCCCGGGGCGGTGCTCGCCCTCGGCGCCGTCAGCATGGTCACCGACATCTCCTCCGAGATGGTCAACGCCGTCCTGCCGCTCTACCTGCTCACGGGGCTCGGTCTCTCCCCGCTCGGCTTCGGGTTGCTGGACGGCATCCAGAACGGCTTCAGCGCCCTGGTCCGCCTCGTCGGCGGCCACCTCGCCGACCGCCGCGGCCGCGACGGAGCCGCCCGACACAAGGCCGTCGCGGCCGTCGGGTACGGGCTGTCCGCGCTGTGCCGGCCGCTCCTGCTGTTCGTCCACACCGTGCCGCTGATCGGCGCCGTCATCGCCGTCGACCGCACCGGCAAGGGCCTGCGCACCGCGCCCCGGGACGCGATGATCTCGCTCGCCACCGAACCCGCCCACCGCGGACGGGCGTTCGGCGTGCACCGGGCGATGGACACGGCCGGCGCCCTGCTCGGACCGCTCACCGCCTTCCTGGTGCTGCGCCTGGCCGGCGGCCCACTGCTCGCCGACGGCGGCGAACGACACGGCTACGACGCGGTGTTCACGGTCAGCGCCTGTGTGGCGACGCTGGGCGTGCTGATCCTGCTGTTGTTCGTACCGAACCGACAGGAGGGTGAAGCAGCGTCAGACTCCACCCCATCGCTGCGTGCGAGCCTGAGCCTGCTGCGGCTGCCCGGACTGCGGCGGCTCACCCTGTGCGCGGTGCTGCTCGGGCTCACCACCGTCAGCGACTCCTTCCTCTACCTGCTGGTCCAGCGCCGACTCGGGCTGTCCGTCGGCCTGTTCCCGCTGCTGCCGCTCGGCACCGCGGCCGCCTTCCTGCTGCTCGCCGTCCCGCTCGGCACGCTCGCCGACCGGATCGGCCGCCGCCGGCTCTTCCTGCTCGGGCACGGCGTGCTGCTGGCGGCGTACGGGCTGCTGCTCTCGCCGCTGCGCGGACTGCCGGTGGTGATCGGCGTGCTGGTGCTGCACGGCGCCTTCTACGCGGCCACCGACGGCGTGCTCGCCGCGGCCGCGGCCGACGCCGTGCCCGCCGAGCAGCGCGGCGCCGGGCTGGCCCTGGTCGGCACCGGGCAGGCGCTGGCCCGGTTCGCCTGCTCGCTGCTGTTCGGCGCGCTGTGGAGCGCGGTGGGCGGGGCGGTCGCGCTGGCCTGGTCGGCGGGGGCGCTGGCGCTGTGCGTGGGCGGCGCGGCGGTGGTACTGCGCCCGTCCTCAACGTCCGAAGCCCTTGCTGTCGAGGAGAGTTCGTGAACCTGCGGAACCGGACCAGGGTGATCGTGCTGCTGGTCGCCGTCCTGCTGCTCGGTGCGGTCGGCACCGGAGCCGTCCTCTACGCCGCCGACCGCACCGCCCGGCGCGATCAGGCGCAGCCCGGCGGGCCGGCCGTCAACTCCGGGCAGGTGTCGCTCCAAGTGCCGAGCAGTGGGAGGCAGCTGCTGTTCCGCAACATGGCCTGGGGTCCGCACCGGGACGAGATCACCACCGTCGCCGCCGACCGCCCGGACGGCCCGCGCACCGCCTCCGGCGTGCAGTGCCTGCGCTTCCACGCCGCCGCCGGCACCGGTATCTGCCTCCAGGCCCAGCACGGCGCGCTGGAGGACACCTACCGCGCCGTCGTCCTGGACGACCACCTGCGCGAACTGCGCGCCTTCCCCGCGGCCGGCATTCCGACCCGCTCCCGGGTCTCCCCGTCCGGGCACCTCGCGGCCTGGACGGTCTTCGTCAGCGGTGACTCGTATGCGGGCTCCGACTTCTCCACCCGCTCCTCGATCGTGGACGTCCGGGACTGGAACCTGCGGGAGAACCTGGAGGACTTCGCCGTCATCCTGGACGGCCACCCGTACCAGGCGCACGACATCAACATCTGGGGCGTGACCTTCGCCGACGACAACACCTTCTACGCGACCCTGGCCTCCGCCGGGAAGACCCACCTCGTCCGCGGCGACCTCGCCGCCCGCACCCTCACCACCCTGCACGACAACGTCGAGTGCCCCTCGCTCTCCCCGGACGGCACCCGCATCGCGTACAAGAAGCGCGTCCCCGGCCTGCCGGCCGACTCCCCGTGGCGGCTGTACGTCCTCGACCTGGGAACGATGACCGAGACCGCCACCGCCGAGCGGCGCAACATCGACGACCAGGCGCTCTGGTCCGGCACCGACAACCTGCTGTACGCCCTGCCCGGGGACTACGGGGCCGATCTGTGGACGGTCCCGGCGGACGGCTCCGGCGCCGCGCAGCCGGTCACCAAGGCGGCGGTCGCCCCCGCCTACCTGGGCTGAGGAACTCTGGGCTACGGTCCCACGTCGAGCAGAGTGTGACGTCTTGATCAAACGTCTTGGCCAAAGGTCTTGAACGAACGTCTCGGACGATCGTCTTGAACACTCGTCTCGGACAATCGTCTCAGACGTCTGTATTGGACGTTTGTCTTGAACGGTCGTCTTGGACGATCGTCTTGGGTGAAGATCTTGATCGGACGTCCTGATCGATGCGGGATCGAAAAACGGGGGAGCGAGAAACCGTGGACGGCATCCCACCCGAGCGGATGGTGACCGACTCCTGGCCCGCCCTGCACGGCCGCCCGGTCCTGCGGCGCACGGTCGCCGTCGGACTGGTGCTGTGCGTGTCCGTCGGCGCCGCCCTGGTGGTGCGCGGCGTCAACGCGCTCACCGCCGGCCGGGTCGGCCGCGAGACCGACCGCGACCGCGCCGAACGCCTGGCCGGGCTCCACCCCTCCCAGCACCCCGGCGCCGAGCGCTACTACGTCCCGGTCGGTGCCGTGTACACCCGCACCTCGGACGGCGCCCCCGTCGCCTACCTGCACTACCGCCTCGGCGGCGGCAAGGACCTCGGGCTCGGCGACTTCCTGCGCACCTACGACCTGCCCGAGCCCGGCCCGGCCCGCAAGCTGCCGCCCGACCTGGCCGCCGCGCTCGGCGGCGACGAGCCGGCGGAGGCGCCGGAGCTCCCGGAGGCGCCGGTGCCGTCCGCTTCCGCCTCGCCCTC
>NZ_JAFLNG010000616.1 GCF_017427025.1 Streptomyces sp. FH025 | reverse complement strand
ACTTCTGACGTCGGGCCTGCCGGGCGTCTACATGCCCGTAGTAGCTTCGCGGGGGCCACCGGAATCGGCCGGCCGCAGCCCCCGAGCGAAGGTGCGCGATGTCCACCCTGACCTACCCGGAAGCGATAGGCGTCGGCCTGCTGCAGGGTGTGACGGAACTCTTCCCGGTCTCCAGCCTGGGCCACAGCATCCTGCTGCCCGCCCTGCTCGGCGGGAAGATCCAGCGGGACCTCGACATGACCGCCGACGGCTCCTCCTACCTCGCCGCCCTGGTCGCCCTCCACCTGGCCACCGCGCTCGCGCTGGTGGTGTTCTTCTGGCGGGACTGGGTCCGGGTGGTCAGCGGCCTCGTCAGCTCCATCCGGCACCGCCGGGTGCAGACCCGCGACGAGAAGCTCACCTGGCTGCTCATCATCTCCACCATCCCCGTAGGCGTCGCCGGTCTCGCCCTGGAGAAGGCCCTGCGGCACGCGCTCGGCAAGCCCGTCCCGGCCGCCGTCTTCCTCGCCCTCAACGGCCTCGTGCTGCTCGGCGCCGAACGCCTCAAGCGCGGCGGCACCGGCCGCCGCCGGGCCGGCCACGCCGCTCCCGTCGACGAGCCCGGCCTGGACCCGGCGATCGCCTCCGACGTGCGGCTGACCAAGCTCGGTTACGGCCAGGGCGCCTGGATCGGCGCGGCCCAGATCCTCGCCCTCTTCCCCGGCATCAGCCGCTCCGGCGTCACCATGAGCGCCGGCATCCTGCGCGGCCTGCACCACGAGGACGCCGCCCGGTTCTCCTTCCTCCTCGCCACCCCGGTCATCCTGGCCGCCTCCGTGCTGAAGGTGCCCGAGCTGTTCAAGCCCGAGAACTCGTCCGTCCTCGGCCCCGTCGCCGCCGGCAGCGTCGCCGCCTTCGTGGCCGGCTACATCTCGGTCCGCTTCCTCACCAAGTACTTCGAGACCCGCAGCCTCACCCCGTTCGCCGTCTACTGCTTCCTCGCCGGCGTCGGCAGCGCGGTCTACCTGTCGCTCTGACCCACCCCCCGGGCCTGCTACCCCGCGTCGGGATCCGGCACTTCGGGATTCGGCAGCTCGGGATCCGGCACTTCGGGATACCAGCGGTCACCGGCGAAGCGGGACAGCGCGACTTCGAGCTCGTACGGCACCTCACCCATCGTGCCGAGGTCCCACACCCGGACCCAACCCTCCGAGTCCGTCCGCGACTTGGGCCCGGCCCGGCCGGAAGCCGGTTTCACCGCCAGGCAGTACACCGTCGGCATTCCCGGGACGACCGCCCGGGTCTTCTTCGCCATCTCCAGCTCGACGATCCGGACCTCCTCCACGTCGTCCCAGCTCATCCGCAGCTTCCGGCCGCGATTGACCTCGATGACCTCCGCATCGATCCGGAGGTTCGTCGCCGCCAGCCACAGCGACAGCAGCACCGTCGCAGCCCCGGCCCCGACCGGAAGCAGCGCCGGGGACAGGAGCACCCAACTCTCCTGCCAGTCGGACCAGTACTCCACACCGGCCGAGAGCGGCCACACCAACAGCAGGAACGCGAACACCACCAGCGCCGGGGTCAGCCCGAAGTCGACCAGCATGCGGAAGCTCTCACGACTGCTCCGCAGCCGGACCTCCGGTCGGGTGCCGAACGACGGGTGGGTCTCGTCGGGCCAGGAGTCGTCGAGCCGCTGCTGCAGTTCGGCGTGCCGGAACTGGTAGATCCCGCTGATCTTGCGCAGCACCCCCAACTTGTGGGCGTCCTCCAGGAATTCGAGCGTCCGCCGAGGCAGCTTCCCGCGTCGCGCCAGGAACCACCAGGTGGCGTTCCACCGCCACCACCCGCTGAGCCCGGCCAGTACCACCGCCGCACACAACCAGCCGTCCAGGAGGGCCCCCACGACGACGACCGCATCGGACCCTCCCGTTCCGATGCCGAAGACCACGCTTCCCGCGATCGCCGGAGCGACCAGGAACGCCTTCGCCCGTGCCGTCCGCCGCTCACCGGCCAGCAGGGTCTTCGGGACGGCCATCGCACCGGACTCGACCGGCGTCGACAGCACGACACCGGCGAGCGACGGAAGGACCACGGCGAGCACGGCGGACAGGTTCACCCGAGTCGTGGCGGCAAGGCCACCCACCATCGCCACGAGCAGGACCAGGAGGACATGGGCCCGTCTTCCTGCGGGCTTTCGCGGGCGTCCGTCGAAGCCGCCGAAGAAGTAGGCCGCAAGGAAGCCGCCGGCCACAGCCGTCAGGATCGAGGTCGATCCGATGATGCTCGCCGCGCTGGCGGCCTGCTCGTAGTCCGCACGCCCGACCGCCCAGAGCAGCAACGCGAGTACCTGACCCGCCGCCGCACCGGCCAGGGCCGCCGCGGTCACGACCACGAGCCCCCACACCGCGGGCGCCGTCAGCGGACTCCGCAGTCGCCACCAGGCGAGGTTCCTGCTCCGGTCCCGGTTGAGCTGTCGCGCCAGGAAGCGGAGGTACCCGACGGCGCTCCTGTGATCCCAGCGGCCCACCAGCCGGGGGTCGAACGGCGACGGGGGTTCACCGTCGAACTTCACCCGGAGGAACTGGTCCAGGAGGTGCCCCTCGACGTCCTTCCGGGCCGGGCGCTCCGGGTCCAGCAGGTCCCCGGGGTCGGACTTCCCGTCCTCGTACCCGACCTGGGCCAGCCACAGCATCAACGGCGAGGAGAGCACCGTCGCGATGGTCCCGCCCGGGTTCCGCTCCAGCTCGTCGAAGACCGGCTGCCAGGCCGCGAGCCGGTCGGGGTGGCAGGACCTCCTCAGATAGGACTCGGCGGCCCCGGTGGAGACCGGACGCGCCCGCAGGACGGGCATCGCGCGCAGGACGCGGTCGCGTGCGGCCTTCTCGTACTCCTCCGGGCGGGACGTCAGGACCAGTGGCGCGGTCTGCCCGCAGGCCTTCCTCAGCGCCTTCAACGCCTTCAGCTGCTTGGACGGCGCGAGCTCGTCCAGCCCGTCCAGGACGGGGACGATCAGCCCTCGGCCCAGCAGCTTTCCGACGGTCCTTTCGTCGAGTTTCGATCCCGGGCGGCCGTAGTCCTCGACGATCCGCTGGGTGAGCCACCGGTCGAGACGCTTCTTCGCGGGATTCCATTCCGACAGCAGGAAGAGGACCGGAACGGGCTGCGCGGGTTTGCGGTCCTTCAACAGTCCGAGCAGCAACTGGACGGCGAGCGCCGACTTTCCCGCCCCGGCGGGTCCGGTGATCACCAGGCGGTACGACAGCGAGTCGCGGACCTTCGCGACGACCTCGGACGCGCCGACCAGCTCGCGGCGGCCCCCGGCCGGCTGTGCAGGAGCCCAGTCGGCCGCCCATTCCACCGCGATCCCGGTGCTCTCCTCCACACCGATCAGCTTCGCTTCGGCTCCCCACTGGGCACCGACCTCGCCGGCGAGCTCGGCCAGCGCCGCATGCTCCGCAGGCTCCACAGGCGAGGCGGCGTAGAAGTTGACGGTGCTCGCCTGGATGAGATCTCCACCCACGGTCGAGTTCGAAACGCTGTTCTGAACCTCGTCGGTCACGGCGCTCATGATGCCAGCGCGGCCGGTCCGCCCCAGGGCGTTCCAACGGGCCCGGCACCGCTGGAACCCCTACCGCCGGGTGTGGTTGATTTCTTCCGTGAGCACCTCCTGGACCTCCTTCGGCGGCGACCTGCACCTGGACCTCGGCGAGCGGCGGGCCGCCGGTGCCGGGCTGCGGGCCGCGCTGGAGGACGCCCTGCGGGAGGCCGTCCAGGACGGGCGGCTCGCGCCCGGGACCCGGCTGCCGTCCTCCCGGGCCCTCGGCGAGGACCTCGGCATCGCCCGCAACACCGTGGTCGAGGCGTACGGCCAGCTCACCGCCGAAGGCTGGCTCGCCTCCCGGCAGGGCTCCGGCACCACGGTCGCCCGGCGGGCGGTCCCCGTCCGCGGCGAACGGTCCGCCCCCGTGGGCCCCCGGCGGCGGGCCGTCCGGCACGACCTGATGTCCGGACGCCCCGACCTCTCGCTGTTCCCCCGCACCGCCTGGCTCGCCGCCACCCGCCGCGCCCTCGCCACCGCGCCGCACGAGGCCCTCGGCTACGGCGGCCCGCTCGGCCGGATCGAACTGCGCGAGGCGCTCACCCACTACCTGGCCCGGGTCCGCGGCGTGCGCACCGACCCGGACCACCTGCTCATCTGCAACGGCGTCCAGCAGGGCCTCGGCCTGCTCTGCGCGGCCCTGCGGGAGCGCGGGGCGCGGTCGCTCGCGGTCGAGGCGTACGGGCTGCCGCCGCAGCACGCGCTGATCAGGGCGGCCGGGCTGTCCACCGTGCCGCTGCCGCTGGACGAGCAGGGCGCCCGGGTCGACCTCCTCGACGCCCGCTGCGGCGCCGGTAGTGCAGGCGGCAGCGGCGCACGTGCCGGTCGTACGTCCCGGAGGTGATCAGTTCGGCGAGGGTCAGCTGTTCGATCACCGGGGACATGGTGTCGGTCAGCACCTTCAGCCGGGCGACCGGTTCGACCAGCGCGTCCGGCAGGGCCAGCCAGGCGAGCCGCAGCCCCGGGGCGAGGCTCTTGGCGGCCGTCCCGGCGTACACCACCCGTTCCGGGTCGAGCGCCTGCATCGCGCCGAGCGGCTGCCGGTCGTAGCGGAACTCGCCGTCGTAGTC
>NZ_JAFLNG010000615.1 GCF_017427025.1 Streptomyces sp. FH025 | reverse complement strand
GGTCCGCCCCGGGATGGCGGCAGTGGGGACGGGGCGTCAGACGGAGGCGGCCCGGGAAGCCTCGACGGTCGCCTTCAGCTCGGCCTCGGCCGCGGCCGAGAGCGAGGTCTGGATGATCTGGCCGCCGTAGCGGGCCAGCGCCGGGACGACCTTGTCGGCGGTGGCCGTACGGACCAGCAGGAAGACGGCGGCGGTGCCCGGCCGCAGGTGCCGGCCGACCTCGCGCATGAAGTCGTCGTCCACCCCGATGTCGGTGGAGGCGCCCACCGCGGCCCCGGTCGCCCCGCCGACCGCCGCACCGAGGAACGGCATGAAGAACAGCAGTCCGATGACCCCGCCCCACAGCGCGCCGGACGCGGCACCCGCACCGGTGGTGTTGACCGCCTGGTGGAGCTTGATCTTGCCGTCCTCGCGGCGCTCCACGACGACCGCGTCCTCCAGTTCGATCAGCTTCTGCTTCTGCAGCCCGATCGCCTCGTTGCGCACCGCCTGGGCGGTGGCGAGGTCCGGGTAGGCGATCGCGAAGAGGTTGCTCACTGCGGGGTCCTTCCAGGGCGTCGGGCAGGCCGGGTCCGGGCGCCGACGCGGCGGTGCCCGTGTCCCGATTCGTCACCCTAACGAGGACTATCCATATTTATTGGCTCTTCGCTGCGGTGTGTCCGCCATTGCCGGTTTTCTGCGGATACCTCACTCCGCCCGGCGCCCGGCCAGGGCCGCCGTCCCCGCCCCGACAGCCGTCAGCAGGGCCGCGGCGAACAGCAGTTCCGGCCAGGGCACGGCGACCAGCCCGGTCCGGGCCGCGGTCACCAGGCCGCTCACCGCCCCGTTGGCCGGCGAGCCCGGCACCACCAGCGCGGCCGCGGCCAGCCCCAGCGTCGCCAGGATCCCGTACGGCGAGCGGAGCAGCACCGGCCGGTTGCCCAGCGCACCCGCGACCACCCCCAGCAGCGCGCAGACCACCGAGGTCAGCAGCCCGGCCAGCAGCGCCGGGCCGACGCCCGGATCCCGGCGCGCCCCCGCATCGGCCACCGCCCCGCTGACCCACCACAGCGCCGCCACCTCGCCCACCGCCAGCAGCAGAGCCACCGTCAGCGCCGCCAGCAGCGCGCCCAGGTGGACCCGCGCCGCCCCCGTCGCCGCGACCAGGCAGGCCCGCGAGGCCGGCGGCTCGGCGTTCAGCACGGCCCGCACGTACCAGGCGCTCACCGGCAGCAGCGCCCCGGCGCCCAGGCCGAGCCCGCCCAACAGCGGGTCACCCTGCGTCACCCCGATCACCAGCAGCAGCGCGTACGCCAGGAACGGCGGCAGCCAGGCGTGCGAGCGCACCAGCAGCTCCAGGTGGTACCGGGTCAGCGCTCCGATCCGCCTCACCGCTCCCCCTCCCGCCGCCGCACCGCCAGCACCCGGACGCCCGGGCGGCCGAGCAGCAGGCCGCGCAGCAGCGCGTCCGAGTACCCGGCCGACACCGCCAGCCGCACCGCCGTCCCCTCCAGCGCCATCACCTCCGGCGCCCCCGGCAGCCGCTCCGGCAGCGGGGCGCCGTCCGGGACGTCCAGCTCGATCTCCATCACCGGGCCACCCGCCACCGGCACCGCCGTCTCCTCGGGGCGCAGCGCGCCGTCCGCACCGACCCGGTAGGCGGCGCCGGTCAGCCCGGCCAGCCGGGCCGGGTCGTGGTCGACGAACAGCACCGCGCCGCCCGCCGCCGCCCGCTCGGCCGCCGCCTCGTCCAGCACCGCCCGGGCCTGCGGGTCCAGCCCGGTCCATGCTTCGTCCAGCAGCAGCACCGGGGCCTCGGCGATCAGCGCCTGCGCCACCGCGACCTTCTGGCAGGTGCCCTTCGACAGCCGGCTCAGCGGCGTGCCCGCCCGGTCCGCGATGCCGAACCGGTCCAGCCACTCCCCGGCCCGCCGCCGCGCCACCTCCGCCGACAGCCCGTGCACCCGGCCCACCCGCAGCAGGTACGAGGCGGCGTCGAAGGGCAGCGCCGGCGGGAACCGCTCGGGCACGTACGCCGCGGCCCCGGGCCGCACCACCCGGCCGGTGCTCGGCCGCTCGATCCCGGCGACCAGCCGCAGCAGCGTCGACTTGCCGCTCCCGTTCGCCCCGGCGATCCGCACCAACTCCCCCGGACCGACCGCGAGGTGGACGTCACGCAGGATCCACCGCCCGCCCCGCCCGTACCGCTTGCCGACCGCCGTCAGCTCCATCGCACCCCACGCCTCCCGTCCGGTGCGCACGAACGCTACCGGCGGCCGGGTAGGACCGGCGTGAGCCCCGCACCCCGGAAAGCCGTTGCGCGCGACGGAGTTCACGCCGTGCGGGCCCGGAGCGGTGACCGGTCTCGTTTGGCCACGGCGAACTGATGGTCCCTAGGATCGGCCGGGTGAATACCGGACGACGACCACAGACCAGGCTCGGCAGCCTGCTGGCCGCCCTGGCGATAACCGGCGCCTCGCTGCTCCTAGGCCTGCCAGCCCACGCCGACGAACCACCAGCCGGCGCCGCCCCCGCCCCCAAGGAGGCCCCCAAGGTCGACCTGATCCTGGACGTCAGCGGCTCCATGAACGAGCGGGACATCCAGGGCAAGAGCCGCATCTCGGTGGCCCAGCAGTCGCTGAACGACGTGATCGACGCGCTGCCCTCGGAGACCGAGTTCGGCATCCGCACCCTCGGCGCCACCTACCCCGGCAACGACAAGAACCTCGGCTGCCAGGACACCAAGCAGCTCTACCCGGTCGGCAAGACCAACAAGGTCGAGGCCAAGACCGCCGTCGCCACCCTGCGCCCCACCGGCTGGACCCCGATCGGTCTGGCCCTGCGCGGCGCCGCCCAGGACCTCGGCAAGGGCGAGACCACCCGCCGCGTGGTGCTGATCACCGACGGCGAGGACACCTGCACCCCGCCCGACCCGTGCGACGTCGCCCGCGAACTCGCCTCCCAGGGCAT
Source organism: Streptomyces sp. FH025 (assembly GCF_017427025.1). Lineage (GTDB taxonomy): Bacteria > Actinomycetota > Actinomycetes > Streptomycetales > Streptomycetaceae > Kitasatospora. The sequence continues at coordinate 1,700 of NZ_JAFLNG010000615.1, read as the reverse complement.
CCACCTGGTGGTCGACACCCTGGGCCTGGCCCACGACGACAAGACCCGCCAGCAGCTGCTCTGCATCGCCAACGCGACCGGCGGCACCTACACCGACGTCCGCACCCAGGAGCAGCTCACCGACAAGGTGAAGCAGCTGGTCGACCGCTCCAACGACACCTACACGGTGGCCCCGGTCAAGACCGCCGGCACCGACAAGTGCGAGACCGCCCCGGTGCTCGCCCCCGGGGTCTACAGCGACCGGGAGAAGTTCTCCGAGCACCGCGTCTACCGGGTCCCGGTCAAGGCCGGCCAGGAACTGCGCGCCTCGGTCAGCGTCGCGCTCGACCGGCCGGTGGCCCGCGACTACGGCGTCCTGCTCCAGGCCACCAGCGCGGCCGGCCAGGAGCTCGTCCGCGGCACCGACGCCGGCAGCACCCGCACCGACGTCGTCTCCACCGGCCTGCGCTGGTCCACCGACGACTCCAAGGGTTACGTCACCGCGAGTCCGACCTCCTCGTCGAGCGCCAAGCCGGAGACCACCGTCTGCCTGGTCGTCAGCAACTCGCTGGCCCCGCAGTCCGGTGTCCAGGCCGACCCCGGCATGCCGGTGGAGCTGACCGTCGACCTGGCCTCCGCCTCGCCCGCCCCCGAGGGCGCCGCGATGGGCCTCGGCCGCGGCTGGATCCTGCTGCTCACCCTGACCCTGGCCGGCCTGCTCTTCGGCCTGGTCTTCGGCTGGATCGCGCGTTGGCGGATCTCCGTCTGGCGGGAGAACTGACCATGCGTACGACGATCCGCGGCGCCCTCGCCGCCCTCGCCCTGCTGCCCGCCCTCGCGCTGGGCGCCCCGGCCGCCTCCGCCGCCTCGCCGTCCCCGTCGGCGAGCGCGAGCGGCACCCCGGCCCCGGCCACCAAGGCCGGCACCTCCTTCCTGACCGCGGTCAACCTCTCCCCCGGCCAGGACGCCAACGTCGCCGTCTCCACCGGCGACTACCTGTACTGGGCGTTCGGCGCCTCCGAGGGCCAGACCCCGACGATCGGCCTGACCGTCAACCTGGCCCCGACCGCCGACCGGCACGGCCCGCAGACCTGGTCCGTCGAGGTCTTCGACGGCCTGCGCCGCCGCCAGGCCTGCACCGCCGGCACCCAGAACGCGACCGGCGACCAGAACGCCGCCACCCTCGCGCTCAGCTGCACCCTGCGTGAGGTCCGCACCTGGGCCGAGCCGTGGTCCGGCGACCCGCTGCCCGGCACGTACTACGTCCGGCTGTCGGTCACCGACGTCCCGCAGCCCGACCTGGGCCTGGCCTCCTCGGTCCAGCTGCACGTCAGCGCCAAGGGCGACGCCGACAACGCCCAGCCCGAGGGCGGCGAGCTCAAGGCCCCGCTGGTCCCGCCGGCCGGCGGCGGCGCGAGCACCGCCAAGGCGGCCGCCCCCGTGGCGGCCGAGGACCACTGGTACACCGGCTGGTTCTCCGGCTGGAACAGCCGCTGGTACTGGACGATCGGCGGCGGTTTCCTGGCCGCGCTGGCCGGCGTCCTCGGCTACAACCTGACCCGGCACCCGCACGGCCGCCGCCCCGGCCGCTACGGCGCCGTCCCGCCCCAGGGCACGCACCAGAGCGGCTCCTACGCCGACTACGAGCGCCCCTGACCACCGAACCCCGAGGGCCTGTCTTCGAACTCCCGTCGTCCGCCCGGAGGGCGGGCGACGGGAGT
>NZ_JAFLNG010000614.1 GCF_017427025.1 Streptomyces sp. FH025 | reverse complement strand
ACCGCCGGGCACTGGCGGCGGGCCGGCCGCGCCCTGCTGGCCAAGATGCTCGGCGAGTTCGCCTACGAGGAGCTGCTCACGCCCGTCCCCGGGGCCACCGCCGGCGAGTACCGGCTCAAGCTGCCCGAGGCCGAGTACCGCTTCACCGCCCGGCGCGGCGCGTACGACGGCTGGCAGGTCGACCCGGAGTCCGTCCACTGCTCCAGCCCGGACGGCCTGGACCCGCTGCGCTTCCTCCCGTACGCCCGGCAGGCCCTCGGGATGAGCGGGGAGACCACCGCCCACCTGATCCGGGAGCTCTCCGCCACCCTGACCGCCGACGCCCGCCAGCTCGCCACCGAGCTCACCGCCGCCGAACTTGCCGAGCTCGACCACACCGCGCTGGAGGGGCGCCAGGGCGGCCACCCGTGGATCGTCCCCAGCAAGGGCCGGATCGGCTTCTCCGCCACCGACACCGCCCGCTGGGCCCCGGAGGCCCGCAGCCCGCGCCCGCTGCCCTGGATCGCCGTCCACCGGCGACTCGCCCAGTACCGGGGCGTGCCCGGCCTGGAACGCCCCGAGCAGCTGTACGCCCGCGAGCTGGACGACGTGGACGCGCTGCGCGCCCCGCTCGGCCCGGACGCCGACGACTACCTGCTGCTGCCCGTCCACCCCTGGCAGTGGGACGAGACGATCCTGCCGCTGTTCGCGCCCTGGATCGCCTCCGGCGAGATCGTCCCGCTGCCCTCGGACGGTGACCCACGACTGCCCCAGCAGTCCATCCGCTCCTTCTTCAACACCGCCCACCCCGAGCGCTGCACCGTCAAACTGCCGCTGTCGATCCTCAACACCCTGGTCTGGCGCGGCCTGCCCACCGAGCGCACCCTCGCCGCGCCCGCCGTCACCGCCTGGCTGCACGGGCTGCGCGACGCCGACCCGTACCTGCGGGAGGAGTGCCGGGTGATCCTGCTCGGCGAGATCGCCTCCGTCACCGTCGACCACCCGCTCTACCGGGTGATGCCCGAGTCGCCGTACCAGTACAAGGAACTGCTCGGCGCGATCTGGCGCGAACCGCTCGGCCCCTTCCTCGGCCGGGGTGAACGCGCCCGCACCCTGGCCGCCCTGTTGCAGACGGGCTCCGACGGCCGGGCGCTCGCCGCCGAACTGATCACCCGCTCCGGCCTCACCCCCGCCGAGTGGACCGGCCGGCTGTTCGCCGCGATGCTGCCGCCGCTGCTGCACTTCCTCTACCGCTACGGGCTGGTCTTCTCCCCGCACGGCGAGAACGCCATCGTCGTGTTCGACTCGTCCGACGCACCGGCGCGGCTCGCGGTCAAGGACTTCGTCGACGACGTCAACCTCAGCGACCGCGACCTGCCCGAGCTGCGCGGCCTGCCCGCCGAGGTCGCCGGCGTACTGCTGCGGGACAGCCCGCAGGGCCTGTGCCAGTTCATCCACTCCGGGCTGTTCATCGGCGTCTTCCGCTACCTCGCCCCGCTGCTGGAGGCGCAGGCCGGCCTGCCCGAGGCCGAGTTCTGGGCCCTGCTGAGCGCCGAGATCCACCGCTACCAGGACCGCTTCCCCGAGCTGGGCGAGCGCTTCGAGCTGTTCGACCTGTTCCGGCCCCGGATCACCCGGCTCTGCCTCAACCGCAACCGGCTGCTGCTGGACGGTTACCAGGACCGCCCGCACCGCCCGCACGCCGCCCGGCACGGCACCGTGCCCAACGCGCTGGTGGACGTGGACGTGCGTCTTCCCGCTGGGCGGGACCGGATTGTCGCCCCAGCCCCGTAGGGTGGAAGGGTCATGACGAACGACTCCGAACCCCAGCCCGCGACGGACCTCGGCGACGAGGCCGAGGACGCCGTCGCCGTCCCGCGCTCGCGGATCCCCGAGCTGCTGCACGCCGCGGTGGAGGCCGTCGGCGGCGTGGAGCGCCCCGGCCAGGTGCGGATGGCCGAGGCCGTCGCCGACGCCGTCGACCACAGCGAACACCTCCTCGTCCAGGCCGGCACCGGCACCGGGAAGTCCCTGGCCTACCTGGTGCCCGCGCTCGCCCACGGGGACCGCGTGGTGGTCGCCACCGCCACCCTGGCGCTGCAACGCCAGCTGGTGGAGCGGGACTTGCCGCGCACGGTCGATGCGCTGCACCCGGTGCTGCGCCGCCGCCCGCTGTTCGCGATGCTCAAGGGCCGCTCCAACTACCTGTGCCTGCACCGGGCCAACGAGGGCACCCCGAGCGACGAGGGCGAGGGCCTGTTCGACCCGGTGGACGCGCTCGGCGGGCCGACCGGCAAGCTCGGGCAGGACGTGCTGCGGCTGCGCGACTGGGCGGAGGAGACCGAGACGGGCGACCGGGACGACCTGAGCCCCGGCGTCTCGGACAAGGCCTGGGCCCAGCTGTCGGTCACCTCCAAGGAGTGCCTGGGCGCCACCCGCTGCGCGTACGGGCAGGAGTGCTTCGCGGAGAAGGCCCGGGAGCGGGCCAAGCTGGCGGACGTCGTGGTCACCAACCACGCGATGCTCGCGATCGACGCGATCGAGGGCGCGCCGGTGCTGCCCGAGCACGGGCTGCTGATCGTGGACGAGGCGCACGAGCTGGTCAACCGGGTCACCGGCGCGGCCACCGCCGAGCTGACCGTCGGCGCGGTCAACCGGGCGGTCAAGCGGGCCGCCCGGCTGGCCAACGAGAAGGCCGTGGACGCCCTGCAGGCCGCCGCCGAGAACTACCACGGCCTGATGGAGACGGCCCAGCCCGGCCGGGTCGAGGAATTGCCCGAGTACCTCGCGTACGCGGTCACCGCGATCCGGGACGCCGCCCGCCAGGTGATCACCTCGCTCGGGGAGACCCGCGACAAGGGCCTCAGCGACGAGGACGCGGTGCGCAAGCAGGCGATGGCCTCGGCCGAGACGCTGCACGAGACCGCCGAGCGGCTGCTGGAGGGCTCCGAGTACGACGTGGTCTGGATCGAGCGCAGCGACCGCTACGGGCTGGGCACCGCCTCGCTGCGGGTCGCGCCGCTGAGCGTGTCCGGGCTGCTGCGCGAGGGGCTGTACAAGGAGCGCTCGGTGGTCCTGACCTCGGCCACCCTCAAGCTCGGCGGGGACTTCAACGGCGTGGCCGGCTCGCTCGGCCTGCCCAAGGAGACCAGGCTGCCGGACGAGCGCACGGCCGGGGACAACCCGGAGCCCGGCTTCGGGGAGGACGCCGTCCCGTACTGGCGCGGGATCGACGTCGGTTCGCCGTTCAAGTACCCCAAGCAGGGCATCCTGTACGTCGCCAAGCACCTCGCCGACCCCGGGCGCGATCCCGAACGACCGGACATGCTGGACGAGTTGGCCGAGCTGATCGGCGCGGCCGGCGGGCGGACGCTGGGCCTGTTCTCCTCGATGCGCGGCGCCCAGGCGGCCGCGGAGGCGATGCGGGAGCGGCTGGACAACCGGATCCTGCTCCAGGGGGAGGACACCCTGGGCGAGTTGATCCGCGAGTTCGCCTCGGACGCGACCACCTGCCTGTTCGGCACGCTCTCCCTCTGGCAGGGCGTGGACGTGCCCGGCTCGGCCTGCCAGCTGGTCGTGATGGACCGCATTCCCTTCCCGCGGCCGGACGACCCGCTGATGAGTGCCCGTCAGAAGGACGTCGAACAGCACGGCGGCAACGGCTTCATGGCGGTCGCGGCGACGCACGCGGCGCTGCTGATGGCGCAGGGCGCGGGCCGACTGGTGCGGGCTGCGGACGACCGGGGCATCGTGGCGGTGCTCGATCCGCGGGTGGAGACCAAGCGGTACGGGGGCTTCTTCCGGTCCTCGATGCCGGAGTTCTGGTACACCACGGACCGCAACCAGGTGCGCCGCTCGCTGGCGGCGATCGACGCCTCGGCGCCGCCGGTGCGGCCGGTGGTGAAGCGGGGCTGAGAGGGCCCGCGACGACCCGGGAACGACGGAGGGGCTCCCCGCGAGATCGCGGTGGAGCCCCTTCCCGGTTCGTGTGCCGTCCGTGCCGTGCCGTGCTGTGCCCGGGCTGTCCGTGCCGCGCCCGTGCTGTCCGCGCCCGTGCGGTCAGAGGCGGCGCAGGACCGCGACGACCTTGCCCAGGATGGTCGCGTTGTCGCCGTTGATCGGCTCGTACGCCGGGTTGTGCGGCATCAGCCAGATCCGGCCGTCCTCGCGCTTGAGCCGCTTGACGGTGGCCTCGCCGTCGATCATCGCGGCCACGATGTCGCCGTTCTCGGCGACCGGCTGGCGGCGCACGGTGACCCAGTCGCCGTCGCAGATGGCGGCCTCGATCATCGAGTCGCCGCGCACGGTGAGCGCGAACAGCTCGCCCTCGCCGACCAGTTGGCGGGGCAGCGGGAAGACGTCCTCGACCGTCTGCTCGGCCAGGATCGGCCCGCCGGCGGCGATCCGGCCGACCAGTGGCACGTACGAGGTGGACGGGCGGCCGGCCGTCTCGGCGGTGTTGGGGCGGGCCACCTCGACGCCGCGGACCTCGTAGGCGCGCGGGCGGTGCGGATCCCGGCGGAGGAAGCCCTTGCGCTCCAGGGCCATCAGCTGGTGGGCGACCGAGGAGGTGCTGGACAGGCCGACGGCCTGGCCGATCTCGCGCATGGACGGCGGGTAGCCCCGGCGCTGCACGGAGTCGCGGATGACCTCGATCACCCGGCGCTGGCGCTCGGTGAGG
>NZ_JAFLNG010000613.1 GCF_017427025.1 Streptomyces sp. FH025 | reverse complement strand
TGCCGGCGCCGAGCGCCCGGGCGAGCAGGGCGCTGACGTCGAGGGCGGCGATCCGCTCGGCGGCGGCCGGGGCGATCGTGCGGATGGTGGCCCGGAACGGGCTCAGCGATTGGACCAGGTTGTCGGCGGCGGCCAGGCCGCGGGTGGTGGCGAGTTCCTCGGCGCGCTCCTCGGCCCACTCGACGTACAGCTCGCGCAGCAGCGCCGTGGCGGGCGCCCGGCGTGTGACGGCCGCGATCCAGGCGTTCGGGGCGGCCTGGCGCAGCAGCGGCCGGAAGCGCGGGTCGGCGGCGACGGCGGCCAGATCGGTGCTGTCGGGGCCGCATTGCTCGATCCAGCGACGCAGTTCGACGTCGTACCCGGCGGGCGGGTCGGCGACCGGCACACCGGCGGCCAGCAGCAGGTCGAGCAGGTCGAGGAGGGTGCGGCTGTCGCGGATGCCGGTGAACAGGTCGACCGTGACGGCGTCGGCGCGCAGCCGCTCCGTCATCCGGCCGGCCAGGGCGATGGTGGCGGGGCAGCTGGGGCGGGCGCGCCAGCCCCGGCCGAGGTGCCGGCACCAGCGCTGGAGCCAGGCGGCGGCGGGCTCGGCGCCCTCGGCGCGGGGGCCGGTGAGCAGTTCCTCGGCGCCGGTCTCGGCGAGGACCTCCAGCCAGGCGGCGTCGTGCGGGGCGGCGTCGGAGACGGCCGGGTCGGGCAGCAGGTCCAGCAGGCGGGCGCGGACGGCCGCGTCGCTCCTGCCCAGCTCGACCAGCGGGCCGTGCCAGGACTTCCAGAAGGCGGCGGGTGCCCGGTTGACCGCCGGGGAGTCCAGCAGTTCGGCGAGCAGGGCGCGTTCGTGCTCGGTGCGGTCCAGGCCGGCGGCGCGGATCAGGGCGCGGGCGTCCTCGGCGATCCCGGCGTAGGGGGCCATGCCGGCCGCGGAGCGTTCGGTGCACAGCTGGCGGAAGCGCTGCCAGGCGGTCAGCGGGTCGAGCCGCTGGGCGAGTTCCTTGACGTACTGGCGCAGGGCCTTGACGGTGAGCGCGCCGGCCAGGGCGAACTCCAGGAAGACGGCGCGCAGCCGCTCCTCGTCCACCGCCAGGCCGTGGGTGCGCTCCGCCTCGCGGGCCTTGCCGAACCAGGCGGCGGCGTACGTCCGGTTGTCGTGGGTGAGGAAGATCCGGCCGACCTCCTCGCAGAAGGTGGGCAGGAAGTGCGGCACGGCGCGGCCGAGGCGGGTGGCGAGCGCATCGAAGCCGTCCTTGGCGGCACCGGGCTTGGACGAGGCCTGGCGGGCCAGCCGCTCCAGCTCCTTGACCAGGGCGAGCGCGTGGTGGCCGTTGGCCGGGTCGTGGACGAGCGCCCAGGCGGGGAAGCCGAGCGCCTCCTGGCGGACCTGGCCGACCTCGGCGGGCGCGCCGTCGGGGGTGAGCCCGAGGAACTCGACGGCGAGGTCCTCGGCCTGGCCGAGCGCGCCGGGGACCAGCCGGACGATCCGGCGGCCGTCGAGGGCGGGGTGGGTGTAGCCGCGGGCGGTGAGCACGTCGGCGGCGCTGTCGGGGCGGCCGGCGCCGGGCAGGGTGCCGGCCGGGAGCACGGCCCCGGCGTCCAGCAGGGCCTCGGGCGCGGCGCCCTCGTGGGTGGTGACGGTGGTGGTCATGCGGCTTCCTCCCCTTCGATCGTGCGGCCCGCGTACAGGGCGGCTGCCATCCGCATGCCCTCGGACCAGGCGACCGGTCCGACCTCGGCGAGCGGCAGCACCCGGCCGTCGGGGCCCGCCCAGCTGAGCGCGCCCGTCTCGCAGGCGTCGTACTCGTAGTAGTCGCCGACCCACACCCGGGCCTCGACGGTGCGGCCGCCCTCGGTGACGGGCTGCACGGCGTGGCCGCCGCGGACCCGGCAGCCGAGCCGGGTGCAGCGGCCGATCAGCTCGCGCAGCTCCCGGTAGCGGCCGCCGGCGTAGGTGGTGACCTCGGTGCCGGTGCGCGGCTCCTCGGGCCGGTGCCAGACCTCGCGGTAGAGCTGCTGGACGCGCTGGGAGACGCCGAGTTCGACGGCGAACTCGCGCAGCTCGTCGAGGTCCTGGAGGAGGACGGGGTGGGGTATCAGGACCTCGGTGTCGGTCAGACGCACGGTGTCGCCGTCGAGGTCGACCAGGCCCAGGCCCCGCTCGGCGTCGGCGCCGCGCAGGAAGCCGGCCACGGCGCCGTCCGGGCTGGTGACCACGACGTCGCGCAGGACGGCCTGCCAGGCGTCGTCCGGCCAGACGGCGGTGAGCACGGCGGCGGGCACCGGCAGCGAGCGCACCATCCAGCGCTCGACGTCCTCCCGGCAGCGCCGCGCGTGCGCGTCGAGCCACTCGGCGAGCTGCTTGAGCTGGGTGACCACCGGGTCGTCACCGAGCTTCGACGGCAGGGACTTCAGCTCGCGGCCCGCCGCGTTGCGGCACACCACCCTGCCCTCACCGTCGAGCGCGACGCGGTACCCTCCCGCGCCCGTCTCCACCCATGCCACGGCCGTACTCCTCCCACAGAGTCCCGCACTCGGGAACGTCGTACTGATCGCCTGCGGACCAGCGATGCGAGGAACGTAGCGAGGCGCACTGACAATGCGGTGGGCGGGGTGAAGTCGGGCCTGACATGCAGATTTCAAACCACTCGAACGAGTGATCGAAGCGGGTGTTCCGGCCGGACCCTCAACCGCCCGGGGACGGACCGGGTGGTGCCGGACCTCGCCGATCCCCCGTCGGCGAGGTCCGGCACCCCGTCAGTCCAACGGCGCCCGGGGCACGATGACCGGGGCGCCGTCGCCCGGGGCCGGCAGCACATGGCTGTCGATGTCGTACAGCGCCCGCACCAGCGGCGCGTCCACCACCTCGCGCGGCGGCCCGCAGGCGACCACCGCGCCGTCCCGCAGCGCGACCAGCAGGTCGGCGTAGCGGGCCGCCGCCGCGAGGTCGTGCAGGACCATGACGACGGTGCGCCCGCCCGCCGCGACGGCCCGGACCAGCTCCAGCACCTCGACGGCGTGGCCGAGGTCGAGCGCGCTGGTCGGTTCGTCGAGCAGCACGACCGGGGCGTCCTGGGCGAGCACCATCGCCAGCCAACAGCGCTGGCGCTGGCCGCCGGAGAGCCGGTCGAGGCGGCGGTCGGCGAGGGCGTCGACGCCGGTGGCGCGCAGGGCCTCGGCGGTGAGCCGTTCGTCGTCCGGGGACCACTGGCGGAACAGGCCCTGGTGCGGGTGCCGGCCGTAGCGGACCAGGCCCTCGACGGTGACCGCCTCGGGCGCCTGCGGGCTCTGCGGGAGCAGGGCGACCCGGTGGGCGGCCTGGCGCGGGCGCAGCCGCCACACGTCCTCGCCGCCGACCAGCACCCGCCCGGCGTCCGGCCGGTGCAACCGGGCGACGGCCCGCAGCAGGGTGGACTTGCCGCAGCCGTTCGGGCCGACCACGGCCACGACCCGGCCGGCGGGAACGGTGAGGTCGATGCCGCCGAGCACCGGGCGGCCGGGCCCGTACCCGGCGGTGAGGCCCTCGATCGTCAACTCCATGGCGCTGTCTCCCGGTTCGTCCGCCGCTCAGGAGGCGGAGAGCGCCTTGCCGAGGTCGCCGATGACGACGTCGGCGGCGAGCGGGCCGCCCCGGGTGGACCAGACCGAACCGTCCACGGTGACGGCGTGGTTGTTCTTCACCGCGTTCAACTCCTGGTAGGCGGGCTTGGACTGGACGTCCTTGAGCGCGGCCTTGCCGTCGTCGGTGAGGGTGGAGAGGAACAGCCAGTCGCCGTCGATCTCGGAGAGCTTCTCCAGGCTGAGCGCCGGGCTGTGCGCGTTGCCGTCCTTGTCCTGGGCGGCCGGGCGGGTCAGGCCCATGTCGAGGGCGACGCCGCTCGCGAACTGCCGCTTCTCCATCCAGCTCGGGCCGGTGGGGTTCCAGCGCACGATGGAGACCGCCGCGCCCTTGTTCTTGCCGAGGTCGGCGCCGGTCTTGGCGGCCTTGGCCTCGTAGTCGGCGATCACCTTGTTGGCCTGGTCGAGCTTGTTGACGGCGTTGCCGATGCCCCGGAAGGCGAGCTTCCAGTCGTCGGTGGGCGCCATGGTGACCAGGGTGGCGGGGGTGATCTCGCGCAGCTGCTTGAGCAGCTGCGCATCCTGCATGTCGCCGGCCAGGATGAGGTCGGGCTTGGCGGCGATCACCTTGTCCAGTACGGGCTGGAGCAGGTTGCCGACCACCGGCACGCCCTGGACCTTGTCCTTGAGGTACGCGGGCGGCTCGGCGAGCCCCTGGCCGTTGGTGATGCCGACCGGCTTGACGCCGAGGGCGAGCACCGCGTCGAGGTCCTCCTGAGTGAGGGTGACGATCCGCTGGGGTTCGGCCGGGATCTCGACGGCCTGACCGGTGGCGTCCTTGACGGTCCGCTTGCCAATGTCGGCCGCACCTGCCGCCTGGGTGGAACCGGCGGACGACGGCGAGCCCGAGGAGCCGCAGCCGGTGAGCAGGAGGGCGGCCGCCCCGGTGACGGCCAGCGCCTGGGCCGCGCGACGGCGGACGGGGCTGAGCGGGCTCTGGGCGAACGGCATGGGTGCCTCCGGGGCAGGGGTGGTACGGGAGTTGGGCGGCGTCCGGGCAGCTCGGCGCGATGGCGGTGCCTCACGGGACGGTTCGAACATTAGGTTAGCCTTACCTTATGACATC
>NZ_JAFLNG010000612.1 GCF_017427025.1 Streptomyces sp. FH025 | reverse complement strand
CCCCGGGTACGGCGCCCCCCAGCCGTACCAGCGGCCGCAGCCCGGCACCCCGGCCTTCGCGCAGACCGCCAGCGGCGGCTACCAGCCGACCGGCGGCCAGAGCTTCGGCGGCCAGAACACCTTCATCGGGCAGGGCGGCGGCCAGCAGACCTTCGGCGCGCAGCCGACCGGCGGACCGGCCGGTTTCGGCCAGCCCGGCGGCCAGCCCCAGGGCGGTCCGCAGAGCTTCGGCGGTCCGCAGTCCTTCGGCGGTCCCGCCCCGGTCGGCCCCGGCCTCCAGGGCCCGGGCGGCGACCAGGGCTTCGGCGGTGCCCAGCTGCGCCCGGCCATGGCGCCGGTCGCGCCGGTCCGCCCGATGCAGCCGCAGCGCCCCGGCCCGTACGGCGAGCCGGGCAACTTCCAGCAGGGCGGCTACCAGCCGCAGGGCCAGGGCTACTGAGTCCCGCGCCCCAGGGCCGACCCCACGCGGCCCGCACCCGCACCACCTGAGCACAACCCGGCGCCCACTGAGCGCCGGGCGAACGGAGAAACGGGTCATCCACGGACCGCCCGGAACGCCCCCCACACGGCGTCCGGGCGGTCCGTGCGCGTACGGGGGACCGCGCGAGCCGCGGGGGCCCGCGAGCGGACGACGGCGCGGCTGGCAGGATGGGGGAATGCACCTCACCGGACTGCACGTCTACCCCGTCAAGTCGATGTACCGTCTGAGCCCGGACACCGCCGAGGTCCACCCGTGGGGTCTGGCCGGGGACCGTCGCTGGATGCTCGCCGACTCCACCGGACGCTTCGTCAGCCAGCGCGAGAACCCCGCCCTCGGGCAGATACGGGTCGGCCTGCTGCCCGACGGCACACTGGCCCTGACCGCCCCCGACGGCTCCTGGATCGAGGTCCCCGCCCCCGCCGTCGCGGCCGGCGACCCCGTCGCCGACGTCGAGGTCTGGGGCACCCGCTTCCGCGCCGTCGAGGCCGAGAAGGAGGCGCACCGGTGGATCGCCGACCAGCTCGGCGACTACCGCCTGATCCACCTGGACGACCCGCGCGCCCGCCCCGTCGACCCCGAGTACGGCGAGCCCGGCGACACCGTCTCGATGGCCGACGGTTTCCCCCTGCTGCTCACCACCACCGCTTCGCTGGACCGGCTCAACGAGCTGATCGCCGAGGAGCACCCGGACGGCCACGAGACCCTGCCGATGGAGCGCTTCCGCCCCAACGTGGTGGTCGGCGGCTCCGAGCCGTGGGCGGAGGACGGCTGGCGCCGGATCCGGATCGGCTCGGTGACGTTCAAGGTGGTCAAGCCCTGCGGCCGCTGCGTGGTCACCACCACCGACCAGGAGAACGGCGAGCGGCGCGGCCCCGAGCCGCTGCGCACCCTGGCCCGGCACCACCGGCTGATGCGCAAGGCCGCGTTCGGGCAGAACCTGATCCCCGAGCGCCCGGCCGGCGTGACGGGCGACGTGCTCGGCGCGCTGCACGTCGGCGACGACGTCGAGGTCCTGGAGGACGGGGCGCACTGGCCCGCCGACGGGCGCTGATCGCGGGCTCCGCCACCGGTGCGACGCGTCCACCGGTTCCGTACGGGCGTACCGGGCCCCGGTCGCGGTGCGCCCGTACGGAACCCGGGCTGTGCGCGCTCGTTGAAACAAGTGGTCGGAACCTGTGGCCGTGGTGGGTGCTACCGGTGTCCGCGTGACGGCGGGCGGCCGGACCACCCACGCGGGCGCGCTACGGTGGGCGGGCGGCCCGCGCACCCCGCGTGTACGGCCCGTTGATCGCCTGCGCGACCGACCGCCGGTACGACTGGTCGCAGGTAGGACCGGCCACCGATACAACCGGCCGCCGGAACGACTGGTCGCCGGTATGACGAAGGTGGCACGACGAAGGTGGGGACGACAGACCGTCATGGCTGAGCACAGGGTCAGGGTCACCCAGGACAGCGCATCCCGCTGGCGTCGCCGCGCGGGCGAGTACGACACGCTCGCGGAGGCCCTGGCGGCCGCCGAGCCGGGCGACACCGTGACCGTCCGGCCGGGCACCTTCCGGGAGAACGTGCTGCTGGACAAGCCGGTGACGATCGTCCCGGCCCAGGGCCCGGGGACGGTCCGGATCGAGCCGGCCTCCGGGGTCGCGATCACCGTGACCGCCGCCGCCACCGTGCGCGACCTGGTGGTCGAGGGCGGCGACACCTCCACCCCGGCCGTCCTGGTCACCGGACCGCAGGCGGCGCCCGCGTTCAGCGGCTGCCGGATCGAGACCCGTTCCGCCACCGGCGTCGAGGTCACCGGCGGTGCCCGGCCGACCCTGCGCGGCTGCGTGATCGCCAACCCGGCCGGGCTCGGGCTGCGGCTGCGCGGCGAGGGGACGGCCGCCGCCTTCGAGGACTGCGAGGTCGCCGCGGCCGGGCAGGCCGGGCTCGCCGTCCTCGGCGGCGCGACCGCCGCACTCGACCGCTGCCGCGTCCACCACGCCTCCGGCGCCGGGGTGTTGCTCTCCGACCCGGGCAGTGTCGCCGAGCTGACCGGCTGCGAGATCTACGAGATCCGCGGCAGCGGCGTGCAGGCCGAGGCGCAGGCGGGCGGGCGGCTGGTCGACTGCGAGATCCACCGGGTCACCGGCAACGGCCTGACCCTGGACGGCGAGGCCGAACTCGTGCTCACCGGCTGCCGGGTGCACGACCTGCCGGAGAACGGCGCCGACCTTCGCGGACGCTCCAGGCTCAGCCTCGACCACAGCACCGTGCGGGACTTCGGGCGCGGGGCGCTGTCGGTCTGGGACCAGGGCACCGAGGCGGTCGCCGAGTCCTGCCAGATCCACGGCTCCACCGGCGAGTACCCGGCGCTGTGGGTCAGCGACGGCGCCAGGCTCACCCTCACCGACTGCTCGCTGCACGACCTGCCGGACGCGCTGTTCGTCCTCGACCGGGACTCCGCCGCCGTCGCCCAGGGCTGCTCGTTCAGCCGGATCCGCAGCTCGGCGGTCTCGGTCAGCGGCGGGGCGACGGTCTCGCTGGCCGCCTGCCGGGTGCAGGAGGCCGGGACCGGACTCTGGTTCCGCGACCACGGCAGCGGCGGGCTGCTCACCGACTGCGAGATCTCCGACGTGGCCACCGGGGTGATCGTCACCAAGGGCGCCGACCCGGTGCTGCGCGACTGCACCGTACGCGCCAGCACGGACGCCGGGGTGTACATCTCGGCACAGGGGCGGGGCACCTTCGAGGACTGCCGGGTCTCGCACGGCAAGGGGTTCGGCTTCCACGTCATCGACGGGTGCCGCACCCAGCTCACCCGGTGCCGGGCGGAGCAGAACGCGCGGGCCGGGTTCGAGTTCTCCGAGCCGGGGCCGGTCACGGAGGGGTGCACCTCGGACGACGTGGGGTCGGCGGCGCCGGTCGGCGGCGGCGTCGGTGCCGAGGTTCCGGGTCCGCGGACGGCCCAACTGGCCGCCGCCGTCCCCGTCCTGGCCGCCGCCCCGGGCGCTGCCGCCGCTGCCGCGGGCTCCGCCATCGGGCCGATCCCGGACTGCCGGCCGGCCGAGGAGGCGCTCGCCGAGCTGGACTCGCTGGTCGGGCTGGCCACGGTGAAGCAGGAGGTGCGCACCCTCATCGACCTGATCTCGGTCGGGCGGCGGCGCCGGCAGGCCGGGCTCAAGGCACCCTCGCTGCGCCGGCACCTGGTCTTCACCGGGGCCCCCGGCACCGGCAAGACCACGGTCGCCCGGCTCTACGGCGAGATCCTCGCCTCGCTCGGGGTGCTCCAGCGCGGGCACCTGGTCGAGGTGGCCCGGGTCGACCTGGTCGGTGAGCACATCGGCTCCACCGCGATCCGCACCGCGGCCGCCTTCGACCGGGCGCGCGGCGGGGTGCTGTTCATCGACGAGGCGTACGCGCTCGCGCCCGAGGACGGGGCGCGGGACTTCGGGCGCGAGGCGATCGACACCCTGGTCAAGCTGATGGAGGACCATCGGGACGAGGTGGTCGTCATCGTGGCGGGTTACACCGCCGAGATGGAGCGCTTCCTCTCCGCCAACCCCGGTGTGTCGTCGCGCTTCTCACGCACCATCACCTTCCCCGACTACACGGCGGACGAGCTGCTGGAGATCGCCCGGGCCCAGTGCGCGGAGCACGAGTACGCCCTCTCCGAGGCGACCGAGGGCGCGCTGCTGGACCACTTCGCCGGGCTGGAGCGCGGCCCCAACTTCGGCAACGGGCGCACCGCTCGGCAGGTGTTCGAGACCATGGTCGAGCGCCACGCGGTACGGGTCGCCGCGCTCGCCGACCCGTCGACGGAGGAGTTGCAGCTCCTCGTCCCGGCCGACCTGCCGGTCGTGCCGCTGCCGTAGCGCGGGCGGTTGCCGCGGCGCGGACGGTTGCCGTCCCGTCCCGGTCGGCACCCGTCACCTCGGGTGCGCAGGGAACTCCCGGGCGGCGGTGAGGCGTTGGGGTCGGTATGGGCATGCTTCTGACGGGCGCGGCAGGCGGGTTGCTGCTTCCGGCCGGGCTGGTGGTGCTGTTCTTCCTGGGCGCGGTGGCGCGACGGCTGCGCAGCCGCCCGGCGGCGGGCCCGGCCGCCTCGGCGGGTGGCCGGGGCGCCGGTGCGAGCGCCACGGAGGAGTTGCACGCGCTGCTCTACCCGAGCAAGCGGGTGCAACTGGAGCAGCGGCGGATCGAGCTGGCGCTGCGGGACGA
>NZ_JAFLNG010000611.1 GCF_017427025.1 Streptomyces sp. FH025 | reverse complement strand
GCAACAGAAGCAGGCGAAGGAGCCGGCCCCGAACGTCAACGGCCGGACCGCCTACTGGGTGACCAGTCCGGCGAACCCGACGTACGACAGCGGGCAGCGGATCCTGCGTTGGCAGATCTCCCCCACCCGCTGGGCGCAGTTGCTCTCGAACCGGCCGCAGGGCACCGATCTCCCCGACGACGTGCTGCTCCAGGTCGCGGCCCAGGCGCAGGTCGAGGTGCGGCCCGTCGCGCTGCCGTTCTGGGTCTCAGGACTGCCCGAGGGCCTCCGCCCGACGGAGGCCGAGATGATCCAGCCTGCGGTCGGAACGCCCTGGGCCATCAGCCTCGGTTTCACGGCCGACGACATGGGCGTCGGATTCACCGTGGCCCCGAAAGGCGGCGCATTCCAGTACGGGAAGTCCGAGAAGAGCTGCCGGGACGAGGGGGACTTCCAGATCTGCGCGACGGCGGAGTCCGACAGCCTGCCGCTGGCCGAGCGCTTCGGCGGCCTGGAGGCCCTGACCAGGATGGTGCACACCACCGGTCTCGACCAGAGGCAGTGGACCACCGAGGTCATCCGCTGACCGTCCGCCACGAACGCCGCGAACGCCGCGAACGCCGCGAACGCCGGTGGCCGGCACCCCGCCACGGGGTGCCGGCCACCGGCCTGCGACGCTCACCGCATCAGTAGCGGTACTGCTCCGCCTTGTACGGGCCCTCGACCGAAACGCCGATGTAGTCGGCCTGCTCCTGGGTCAGGGTGGTCAGCTTCACGCCCAGCGCGTCCAGGTGCAGGCGCGCGACCTTCTCGTCCAGGTGCTTCGGCAGCACGTAGACGCCGATCGGGTACTGCTCGGTCTTCACGAACAGCTCGATCTGGGCGATCGTCTGGTTCGCGAAGGAGTTGGACATCACGAAGGACGGGTGGCCGGTCGCGTTGCCCAGGTTCAGCAGGCGGCCCTCGGACAGCACGATGATGGTGCGGCCGTCGGCCTTGCGCCACTCGTGGACCTGCGGCTTGACCTCGGTCTTCACGACGCCGGGGAGCTTGGCCAGGCCGGCCATGTCGATCTCGTTGTCGAAGTGGCCGATGTTGCCGACGATCGCCTGGTGCTTCATCCGCTCCATGTGCGAAGCCATGATGATGTCCTTGTTCCCCGTCGTGGTGACGAAGATGTCGGCGATCTCGACGACCTCGTCCAGGGTGGTCACCTGGTAGCCGTCCATCGCCGCCTGCAGCGCGCAGATCGGGTCGATCTCGGTGACGATGACGCGGGCGCCCTGGCCGCGCAGCGACTCGGCGCAGCCCTTGCCGACGTCGCCGTAGCCGCAGACGACCGCGACCTTGCCGCCGATCAGGACGTCGGTGGCGCGGTTGATGCCGTCGATCAGCGAGTGGCGGCAGCCGTACTTGTTGTCGAACTTCGACTTGGTGACCGAGTCGTTGACGTTGATCGCCGGGAACAGCAGCTTGCCGTCACGGTGCATCTCGTACAGGCGGTGGACACCGGTGGTGGTCTCCTCGGTCACGCCCTTGATGGTGGAGGCGACCTCGGTCCACTTGTTCGGGGTGTCCTTGAGGGTGCGGTTGAGCAGCTCCAGGATGATCCGGAACTCGTCGTTGTCCGCGGTGGACGGGTCCGGAGCGGCACCGGCCTTCTCGAACTCGACGCCCTTGTGGATCAGCAGGGTGGCGTCACCGCCGTCGTCCAGGATCATGTTCGGGGTCTGGCCGCCCGGCCAAGTCAGCGCCTGCTCGGTGCACCACCAGTACTCCTCCAGGGTCTCGCCCTTCCAGGCGAAGACCGGCACGCCCTGCGGGTTCTCCGGGGTGCCCTCCGGGCCGACGGCGATGGCGGCGGCCGCGTGGTCCTGGGTGGAGAAGATGTTGCAGGAGCACCAGCGGACCTCGGCGCCGAGCGCCGTCAGGGTCTCGATCAGGACGGCGGTCTGCACGGTCATGTGCAGCGAGCCGGTGATCCGGGCACCTGCCAGCGGCTGCGACTCGGCGTACTCGGCGCGGATCGCCATCAGGCCGGGCATCTCGTGCTCGGCCAGCTGGATCTCCTTGCGGCCGAACGGCGCCAGGGAAAGGTCGGCGACCTTGAAGTCACCGGTGATGTCGGTCGACATGCGTCTGCTCCTCGCTGATGGGGTGGGGCACGGCCGAAGTCCGGATGTGCGTCGCGCACGGCGGGCCGTACGGGTGCACGGCTACGCCGGGGCCGCCGGAATCCCGTGGTGGAGGACCGGCTCCCTGCTGCGCAGCACCAACCGTCGGAGGACCTCTCTCCCTCGACCGGCGCACACCCTACGGGCGCGGACCGCCGATCGACCGCCATCAGCAGCGACGTTCTGGCTCTGGTGACGAATCTACACCGGCGGCCCCACCGACCGTCCTCGGATGACCGGTTTCGGTCACCGGCCCGGGTACGGGAAACGGCCCGTCACCCGGGTCCGTCAGTGCGCCGCGTCCGGCCCGGGGCCGCCGGGGGTGGCGGCCGGGTCCTCGCCCGCGGCGGCCTTCTCGGCGCTGTAGACGTCCGGCTCCAGGTAGATCGCCCGCGCGATCGGCACGGCGGCGCGGACCCGCTCCTCGGCCTCGTCGATCGCCCGCGCCACCCGGGCGGCGCTGTCCTCCGCGTTGACGGCGATCTTGGCGGCGACCAGCAGCTCCTCCGGGCCGAGGTGCAGGGTACGCATGTGGATCACCCCGGTGACGGCCTCGCCGTCCACCAGCGCCGCGCGGATCCGCCGCACCGACTCCTTGTCGGCGGACTCGCCGAGCAGCAGCGACTTGGTCTCCAGGGCGAGCACCACGGCGATCAGCACCAGCAGCACGCCGATGGCCAGGGTGCCGACGCCGTCCCAGACGCCGTCGCCGGTGACCACGGTGAGCGAGACGCCGAGCAGCGCCAGCACCAGGCCGATCAGCGCGCCGGTGTCCTCCAGCAGCACCACCGGCAGCTCCGGCGCCTTGGCGGTGCGGATGAACTGCGCCCAGCCCTGCCCGCCCTTGACCTTGGCCGACTCGCGCATCGCGGTGAGGAAGGACCAGCCCTCCATCGCGATCGCGAAGAGCAGCACGCCGACCGCCCAGCCCCAGGACTCCAGCGGCTCCGGGTGGCTGATCTTGTGCCAGCCCTCGTAGATCGCGAACAGCCCACCGACGGTGAACAGCACGATGGCCACCAGGAAGCCGTAGACGTAGCGCTCGCGGCCGTATCCGAACGGATGCTCCTCGTCCGCCGCCCGGCGCGCCCGCCTGCCGCCGATCAGCAGCAGCACCTGGTTGCCGGAATCGGCCACCGAGTGAACGCCCTCGGCGAGCATCGAGGAGGAGCCGGTGAAGGCGAAGGCGGTGAACTTGGCCGCCGCGATCGCCAGGTTCGCCGACAGCGCCGCGACCAGTGCCTTCGTCCCACCCTCAGTACTCATGCGCCCAACCTATCCGCTGCCGGTTCACGACTGCGCGGCGGCGAGCCCCAGGTAGACGGCGGCGAAGTCGGTCAGCGCGACCAGGTCGGCCAGCGCGTGCAGCGGGTCCGCGAGGGTGCTCGCGTACTCGGTGAGCCGCACGTCGTGGGCGGCGGCCAGCCGGTGTGCCCGGCTCACGCCGAAGCTGCGCGGGCGCTCGTCGTCCTCCGGCACCTCGGCCGGGCCGTCCTGCTCCTCGGACGCGGCCGAGGAGCCGGGGAGGTGCCGCAGCAGCAGGACCTGGAGGTGCAGCGGGTCCGGCTCCTCGACCCGGTCGCGGAAGAAGTCGTCCGGGTCCGCGCCCGCGCCCAACTGCCCCGTGAACATGCCCCGGTGGGCGGTGAGCACCTGCGGCAGCGCCCCGGCCAGCGCCGGGCGGCCGGCCCGGTCGGCCAGCTGGGCGGCGAACCGGGCGGCGACGGCCCCGGCGATCGGGCCCTCGGCCCAGAGCAGCGGTACCGTCCCGGCCAGCCGCGCGGCCAGGCCCTTCGCCGGGTTGGTGTACGCGGCGGCGTCCGGGCGGCAGCGCACGGCGGCGGCGTCCAGCAGGTCGGCGACGGCCGGCAGCGCGTCGTACGGCAGCTGGGTGAGGCCGATCTTCTGGGCGAGCGCCAGCAGCGGCGCCAGGTGGGACCAGAGCGCGGCCGGGTCCTCGGCCGGCAGGTCGGGCTCGGCGGCCGCGCCGGCCGGCAGACCCTCGTCGGGCAGCACCGAGGAGACGTACGGCAGCGGCAGCGCCCGCACCTGGAGCGCGGCCTCGGCCAGCGGGCTGCCGGGCGGGGCGGTGACGACGAGGGCGCAGCCGCGCGCGTACGCCTGCTCGGCGAGGCCGATCAGGCCCTGCTCGCCGCCGTCGGCGGAGCTGACCACCAGCAGGTCGAGCGGGCCGGCCCAGCCGGGCAGCTGCCAGCCGAGCCCGGCGGTGAAGGCGGGCGGTGCGCCGGCCCGGTCGGCGCGCGGGGCGGCGGCCTCGGTCGGCGGCAGCGGGACGACCAGGCTGGCGGAGCCGGCCAGGGCGGCCAGGACCTCGCCCGCCGTCAGGGCGCTGCCGTGTCCGGCGACCAGGACGGCGCGCGGGCGGCCGTCCGGGCGCAGCCGGTCGAGGCCGGCCGCGTCGGCCTGCCGCAGCGCGGTGCGGACCCGGGCGCCGGCGCCGGCCAGGGCCAGCAGGGCACGGTCGTGGTCGGCGCGCTGGAGGGCGGCCGGATCGTCGAGCAGGGTGTCGTCGAGCATGCGGCGGG
>NZ_JAFLNG010000610.1 GCF_017427025.1 Streptomyces sp. FH025 | reverse complement strand
GACCAAGGCCTACGCCGGGGCCGACGGCGAACTGCCGGTGCTCTCCGGGATCGACCTCTCCGTCCGGGCCGGCGAGATCGTCGCCCTGCTCGGCCGCTCCGGCTCCGGCAAGTCCACCCTGCTGCGCTGCCTGGCCGGCCTGCTGCCGCCCAGCTCCGGCACCGTCCGCTACCGCGGCACCCCGCTCACCGGTGCCAACCCCGGCACCGCCCTGGTCTTCCAGACCTTCGCCCTGCTGCCCTGGCTGACGGTCCGTCAGAACGTCGAACTCGGCCTGGAGGCCCGCGGGGTGCCGCCGCGCGAACGGGCCCGGGCCGCCGACCAGGCCATCGACCTGATCGGCCTGGCCGGCTTCGAATCCGCCTACCCCAAGGAGCTCTCCGGCGGGATGCGCCAACGCGTCGGCTTCGCCCGGGCGCTGGTCGTCGAACCGGACGTGCTGATGATGGACGAGCCGTTCTCCGCGCTCGACGTGCTCACCGCCGAGAACCTGCGCGGTGAGCTGATGGAGCTGTGGGAGTCCGGCCAGTTCCCCACCCGCGCCGTCGTCCTGGTCACCCACAACATCGAGGAGGCGGTGCTGATGGCCGACCGCATCGTGGTCCTCGGATCCCGCCCGTACGGCACCATCCGCGAGACCGTCGAGGTCGACCTGGAACGCCCGCGCGACCGCGACTCCGCCGCCTTCGACGAACTCGTCGACCGGGTCTACCGGATCATGACCGGTCGCCCCAAGGAAACCCGCCCGCCCGGCCGCTCCGACCCCGGCCGGCCCGACCGCCGCACCGTCGCCAACACCCCCCTGCCAGCCGCCAGCGTCGACGGCCTCTCCGGTCTCGCCGAGATGATCGCCCACCGCGGCGGCCGCTGCGACCTCGCCGGCCTCGCCGACGAACTCGGCCTCGACATCGACGACATGCTCCCTCAGCTCGACGCCCTCGACCTGCTCGGCTTCGCCGAGATCCACGGCGACGACCTGCTCCTCACCGAGGACGGCACCGCCTTCGCCGGCGCCGACGTCCAGGACTCCCGCGCCATCTTCGCGGGCGCGGCCGTCGAGGTCCCGCTGGTCCGGCTGATCGCCAACGGCCTCCGCGGCGAACCCGGCGCCACCGTCCGCGCCGGCTTCTTCCGCGACCTGCTCGCCCACCACTACACCAGCGAACAGGTCGACCGTCAGCTGGAGACGGCCACCGACTGGGGCCGCTACGCGGGCCTGTTCGGCTACGACGCGGCCCGCAAGGAGTACCGGCAGGAATACCGGCAGGAGGATCCCGAACCGGGGCGGTGATCCCTCACAATGCTGCGGTACCCGAACAACGCGACGGAACGTCATGACGGAGCATCACGACGGAACGTCACAACCGGACGGAGACCACCGTGAGTTTAGGCAGGCGCGGCTTCCTCGGATCCATCGGCGCCGCGGGCCTGGCCCCGTACGCGACACCCGACGCGGCACGGAAGCGCGAGGACGCCCACGGCCACGCGCGCTTCATGGAGGAGGCGATCGCCGAGGGCCGCAAGAAGCCGCGCTACCCCTTCGGGGCGGTGATCGTGAGCGGGGGCGACGTCGTGGCGCGGGGCGTCAACGACTCGGGCCACGACCCGGTGTACCACGGGGAGATCGTCGCCATCGACGACTACGTCCGACGCAACGGCAACCGCGGCTGGAGCGAGGCGACCCTGTACACCACTGCGGAACCCTGCCCGATGTGCATCAGCGCCTGCGCCTGGGCCGGCATCGAGCGGGTCGTGTGGGGGACGTCGATAGAGGGGCTGCGCCGCACCGGCCTGGACCAGATCGACCTCTCGGCGACGGAGGTGGCCGAGGCCGCCTCCTCCTTCTACTCCCCGCAGCTGCTCCTGGGCGGCGTGCTGGCCGGTGTCACCGATGCCATGTTCCGCGACGCCCAGGCCCTCCGCGAGGGGCGGGGATCGTCCTAGCCGGTCAGCCAGTTAGCCGGTTTAGCCGGTCAGCCGGTTTAGCCGGTCGCGGGGCGGCGGCGGACGGCACGGACGGCGCGGGCGAAGGGCTGCTCGGCGGTCGCGGCGGCCGGCGTCGCGCCGCCGTCGCCGTCACCGCCGCTCCGGCCCGGCAGGTCGTTCGCGATGAGGGCGGCCTCGGCCAGCAGGCCGCGCACCTCGGTGGCGCGGTAGAAGATCCGGGTGCCCTCCCGGCGGGCCACCACCAGGCCGGCGGCCCGCAGCTTCGCCAGGTGCTGCGACGTGGCCGCGACATGGGCGCCCAGCAGCTCCGCCAGCTCGCTGACCGGCAGTTCGCGGCGGCTCAGCGCCCAGAGCAGCCGGTAGCGCGTCGGGTCGGCCACCGCCTTCAGCACCGCGACCGCCCGTTCCGCCGCGTCGGTATCCCAGGCCTCTTCCTTCGCACCACCCATACAGGGATCGTACCGACGCGCGGCCGCCGAACCGGCTGCGGTGACGGCGGACAGAGGACGGACGACAGATGTCAGATGTCAGATGTCAGCGAACAGATAACAGATAACAGCTAACGGATAACAGATTTTGAAATCTGTTATCCGTCACGAACGAGTGCCGTCCAGGTACGCCAGCACCGCCAGGACACGGCGGTTGTCGTCGTCCGAGGCGCCCAGCCCGAGCTTGGCGAAGATGCTCGACGTGTGCTTGCTGACCGCGCCCTCGCTGAAGTGCAGCCGCCCGGCGATCGCGGCGTTGGAGCGCCCCTCGGCCATCATCGCGAGGACGTCGCGTTCCCTCGGCGTGAGCAGGGCGAGCGGCTGGTCGTAGGCGTTGCGGGCGAGCAGGCGGGAGATGACCTGCGGGTCCATGACGGTGCCGCCAGCAGCGACGGTGTGGACGGCGTCGACGAACTGGTCCGCCTTGGAGACGCGGTCCTTGAGCAGGTAGCCGACGCCCCCGGTCCCGTCGGCGATCAACTCCCGGGCATAGAGCTGCTCGACGTGCTGGGAGAGGACCAGGACGGGCAGCCCGGGCCGCTCCCGGCGGGCCGCGAGCGCCACCTGGAGGCCCTCGTCGCTGTAGGTCGGGGGCAGCCGGACGTCCACCACGGCGATGTCGGGGCGGTGTTCGGCGAGCGCGGCGGCCAGTTCGGGACCGCTCTCCACCGCGGCGACGATCTCGTGCCCGTGGGCGCTCAGCAACAGGGACAGCCCGTCCCTCAGCAGGACGAGGTCCTCGGCGAGGACAACACGCACGGTAGCTCCATGATCAGCCTGGTCGGACCCCCCGGGGGGCTGCTCAGCGTGAGCGTACCGTCGAACGCGGCCAGCCTGCGCTGGATGCCCCGCAGGCCGCTGCCCCGGCCGGGGTCGGCACCGCCGCCTCCGTCGTCGGTCACCTCGGCCCGCAACAGTCCGGCGGCGTGGGTGAGTTCCACCGTCGCGTGCCGGGCCTCGCCGTGCTTCACGGCGTTGGTGAGCGCCTCGCTGACGGCGAAGTAGACCGCGGATTCCACCGGCGTCTCCGCCCGGCCGGGCAGTTCGGTCCGCACGTCGACCTTCAACGGGACGTCCAGCGCCAGCGCCCGCACCCCCTCCGCGAGGCCGCGCTCGGCGAGCACCGGTGGGTGGATGCCGCGCACCAGGTCGCGCAGTTCCTGCAAGGCCACGGTGACGTTCTCCTGGGCGTCCGTCACCACCCGCTTGGCCTGCTCCGGGTCGCGGTCGATGAGCGCCGCGACCGCGCCCAGCCGCAGGCTCACCGCGACCAGCCGGGCCTGGGCGCCGTCGTGCAGGTCCCGTTCGATCCGGCGCAGTTCGGCGGCCTGCGCCTCGGTGGCGTCCAGCCTGATCTCGGTGAGCTGCTCGACCCGCCGGGCCAGCCGGGCACGCTCGGTCGGGCCGAGCAGGACGCGGGTCCACCGGCCGTGCAGGCGCAGCGCGGGCCGGGCGAGGGCGAGGCCGCCCGCCATCAGGGCCAGGCCGGGCAGTGGGCCGAGGGCGCCGTCCAGCGGGAGCAGGTCGTAGCCGGGGCCGGGCGTCGGCAGCAGGGGCTGCGCGAGCCCGTACAGGCCGTAGCCGGTCAGCAGCAGGGGCGCGGCGGCGACGCCTGCGCCGACCAGCGGGTCGGTGACGGCCCACAGGGTGTCGCGCCAGGTGGCCGGGTCGTTCCAGAACCAGCGGATGGTGCGGGCCATGCCGGCGAACCGGCGGTTCTTGTGGTAGTCGTGGCCGGTCCAGAACCAGCCGTGCAGGGTGCGCTCCAGTTCGGGGCGCGGCCGGTAGGGCGACGGTACGGGCACCTGCGACCAGTGCCCGGCCCTCCGCCTGGCGGCCTCGGCCGCGGACCGGACCAGCCGGACGGCCAGCAGGGCGAGCGGGAACAGTCCGAGGCCGCACCAGAGCACGACGGCGAGCAGCACGATCACGCCCAGCGCCACTCCGACCGGCATCAGCAGGGTCAGGACGGCGAGGCGCCCGAGCGCCTGGGCGGCCGGGCGCAGCACTCGGACGCCGGGGAACTGCGGGCTGCTCACGGGGCCTCCGGTCGGGCATCGGTACGGGTCATGCACGCACAGGCCGTGCATGTACAGGTCGTGCATGTACAGGTCGTGCATGTACGGGTCGCGCGCCTGCGGGCCGTACATGATGGCAGTCGGCCCGCCCCGCCGGCGGAACGGGGCAGGCCACACCAGGTCAACTGGCGCTGTTCAGTGGGCCGTTGACCGTTCGGAGGGCGGCGCCTGAGCGGCCGGCACCACCTCCGGGTCCGGA
>NZ_JAFLNG010000061.1 GCF_017427025.1 Streptomyces sp. FH025 | reverse complement strand
CCGGAACGGGGGCTCTGGGTGGTGCGACACCTCGCATGTGCGTTGCACACGGTGAGCGCCACAGCTCCACAATATTGCTCTAAGTGAACAGTATCAAGTGGCTGGGCGGTCCGGTGTCGCGGGACCGTGCTGGGCAAGGTCCTTTGTGCGGAAGGCTTCACCAGGAGGTGCAGGGAAGCCTTTGATCATGTGTTGATCGGTACAGCGGTCACTGCTGGTGCTACGGCGTGTGATCAGTCGGCTGATCAGGCGGTGCGGGCGCGGTTGCGGGCGGCACGGCGCTTCATCGCGCGACGCTCGTCCTCGCTCATGCCGCCCCAGACGCCGGCGTCCTGGCCGGTCTCGAGGGCCCACTGGAGGCACTGCTCCATCACCGGGCAGCGGCGGCACACGGCCTTGGCTTCCTCGATCTGCAGCAGAGCAGGACCGGTGTTCCCGATCGGGAAGAACAGCTCCGGGTCCTCTTCGCGGCAGACAGCGCGGTGGCGCCAGTCCATGGTCGTCCAACTCCTCCTGCCGCGGGGGGTGGCCCGATCGGCATAATCGAATGGCTTGTGAATGTGAACGCTTTCACGAATCCCACAACAGCAAAAGAGACCAAAGGCCCACCGGGCCCGGGTGGTCTGTGCTGGGAGGGGATTCGGCGATTCGAGGGACGCCCCGCGGTCGGCGCTCCTGTGGTTCCGGAGTTGCCGTCGCTGCGATGTGTCCCGATCGCCATGTAGAGGTTCGCAAACCTCGGGCTCGGATACAACCCCCTTCGGGGAGGAATTTTTGATTCTTCGGTGTCGCCTAGCTCACAGCCAGTACTTCTATGGAGTGAAGGGGGCTTGTGCGTTCGAGAAGAAGGGAGAACCCCGCCTCCAGTCACACAATCACACGCAGTGCCCGCCGTACGCCTGTGAAACTGACGCGACTCCTGTCTCCAAGGTGGTCCCCGTCGACCTGGAACGGGACGGGTTCCTGGGAAACCAAGGTGAAGTGTCTGACGTCGTGATAGGAGACGACGTGCTTCCCGGACGGGCCGGCCGGCGGTGCGCCGTCGCTCGAAGGCTCGTGCGACCGCAGGATCTGACGGATCGTTCGAGCCGTACCGAACGCCGTCATCCGGGTGATCCCGAAGACGTCCAGATCCGTGTCGAAGGAGGCGAGGGGCGAGGGGTAGACCGGGCGGTTGCCCAGGAAGGTCCACGGAGAGGTGTTGCTGACTATCGCCATCACCAGGCCCGGCACGGCCTCGCGGCCCGGCAGTTCCAAGGACACCGGGCCTGAGCGGCGCTGCTCACGCTGGGTGAAGTAGTGCCGCAGCGCCTGCCCGACGTAGAGGGCGTGGGTGGACTTGCGCCCGGCCCGGCGCTGCTCCTCGACCCGGCCGACCACCCCGGCGTCGAAGCCGAGGCCGGCGGTGAAGGTGAACCAGCGGTCCGGCAGGCCGTCGGTCATCGCCTTGCCCAGCCCGATCGGCCGCTCCCGCTCGTGCTCCAGCGCGTCCAGCAGCGCCCCGGTGGCCTCCACCGGGTCGTTGGGCAGGCCCAGCGCGCGGGCGAACACATTGGTCGAACCGCCCGGCACCACGGCCAGTCGCGGGACCTTGTCGCCCGGGCCGTGCGCCATCAGCCCGTTCACCACCTCGTTGACGGTGCCGTCCCCGCCCAGGGCCACCACCAGGTCGACCGTGCCGTCCTGCGCCGCCTCGCGGGCCAGGTCGCGCGCGTGGCCCCGGTACTGCGTCTCGGCCACCTCCAGCTTGAGGTCGCTGCGCAGCGCGTGGATGAGCACGTCCCTGGTCCGGCCACTGGTGGTGGTGGCCTTGTGGTTCACGACCAGGAGAGCGCGCATGGGGAAAGCCTACGGGTCGGTACGGGCCGACCGGCGGCTACCCTGCTGGAGTGACCGCAGAAACCTCCGCCCCCGCACCCGCTCGCCCGGTTTCGCTCACCCTGGGCGCCGCCATCACCGCCCTGGAGGGCGCCGCGCTGGCCGTCGTCGGCGTCTCGGACATGGTGTCCGCGCTGTCCGGGCAGGCCAAGCAGCTCGCCCTGAACGAGTTCGGCGGCGCGGTCATCGTGCTGCTCGGCGTGCTGCCGATACTGGCCGCCCGGGCGCTGCTGAAGGAGCGCCGCTGGGGCCGCAGCCCGGCGGTGCTGACCAACTCCATCTGCCTGCCGGTCGCCTACTACATGATCCAGAGCGGCGGCGCGATGATCGGGGTCGGCGTGGTGGTCGGCCTGCTCGGCCTGGTGGGCATCGGGTCGCTGCTGAACCCGAAGTCGACGGCGGCCCTGTACGCCCAGCAGGAGGGCTAGGGCCCCCGTCGAACGACGAAGGCCGCCGAGCCCGGGAGCTGAGCGGCCGTCAGTCCTACTCCTCCACCAGGAGCTTCTCCCGCAGCTGGGCCAGCGTCCGGGCCAGCAGCCGGGACACGTGCATCTGGGAGATCCCCACCTCGGCGGCGATCTGCGACTGGGTCATGTTCCGGAAGAACCGCAGCACCAGGATCTTCTGCTCCCGGGGCGGCAGTTGGGCCAGCAGCGGCTTGAGGGACTCGCGGTACTCGACGCCCTCCAGCGCCTCGTCGGTGGCGCCCAGGGTGTCCGCCACGGCCGGCGACTCGTCGTCGCTGTCCGGCACGTCCAGGGAGAGCGTGGAGTACGCGTTGGCGGACTCCAGGCCCTCCAGGACGTCCTCCTCGGAGATGCCCAGGTGCTCGGCCAGCTCGTGCACCGTGGGGGAGCGGCCGTGCCGCTGGGAGAGCTCGCTGGTCGCCGTGGTGAGCGACAGCCGCAGCTCCTGCAGACGGCGCGGGACGCGCACCGCCCACCCCTTGTCGCGGAAGTGCCGCTTGATCTCGCCGACGATGGTCGGCGTCGCGTAGGTGGAGAACTCGACCCCGCGCTCGTGGTCGAAGCGGTCCACCGACTTGATCAGCCCGATGGTGGCGACCTGGGTGAGGTCGTCCAGCGGCTCGCCCCGGTTGCGGAAGCGCCGGGCCAGGTGCTCGACCAGCGGGATGTGCATCCGCACCAGTTGGTTGCGCAGTTCGACGCGCTCCGGGGAGCCCTCGGGCAGCGCGGCCAGCCGGACGAACAGCGCGCGGGCGGCCTCCCGGTCCGGCGCGCCGGTGCGGTGCGAGCCCTGGGCGGGCACGGCGCCGTGCAGCTCCGCGGCCTCGTCCGCCTCGTCGGCCCCGTCGGCCTCGTCCGGCGGGTTCGGGGAGGCGGGCGTCGGCTCAGACGTCGGCTCGGTCGGGTGGCTCATCCGGTGGGCGTCCTTCGGGTGCGCTTCGTCGTTTGCGGCGAGGCCGGGAACGCTCGCCTGGGTCGGTACGGCAGGGCCCGCCGTCGCGAGGCCGGTACGGTCCAGATCACTCACGGCCATTCCCCCGTTCCGTTCCGGGAGCACCGGGGCCTTCGGCCCCGGCATCGTCTCGTTGGTCGTACCGCGTGGGGAGCGGTACCGGGAGCCGCCCGCCGGCCCCGGGCGGGGGAGCGGCGGACGGCCCTTGCAGGGTGCTGCTGGGGGCCCGGTCAGTGGGCGGCGGACCCGCCGCGCTTCTTGTGCAGGCTGATCGACACGGTGTTGTCCTCGGCGACCGAGGAGTCGACCTCGCCGGCCAGGGCGGACAGCACCGTCCAGGCGAAGGTGTCCCGCTCGGGGGCCTTGCCGTCGGTGGTCGGCGCGGAGACCGTCACCTTGAGCGAGTCGCCGACCAGCCGGAACTCGCAGGACAGGACGGAGCCGGGCACCGCCTGCTGGAGCAGGATGGCGCAGGCCTCGTCGACCGCGATCCGCAGGTCCTCGATCTCGTCGAGGGTGAAGTCCAGCCGGGCCGCGAGCCCCGCCGTCGCTGTTCGCAGCACGGAGAGGTAGGCCCCGGCCGCGGGCAGCCGGACCTCCACGAAGTCCTGAACTCCGAGATCGCTGTCGATCTGGGACACCCTTGCCTCCTGGGTGACGCGCTGTGCTTGCTTGGTGCCCCCGTGCGGGGGCCTTGCCTGTCCCTCTTGGTACCCCGGGGAGGGGTGTCTTCTCCACCCCCGGAGGGGTGTCGATGCCGAGGGGCCGTCATCGCTGTCCGTATCTCCGCACCCCGGTGCGAGAGTTACTCATGGTAAGGCATTGCGACGCAGGGTGGCAGGGCCTTTGCCCGTACTCCCCGGTCCGTTCGGTGACTTCTCGGAGACTTCTCGGAGACGTCGACTTCTCAACGACGGCCGGCGGCCGACAGTGCCTCGCCGGTGAGCCGGTAGACGCTCCAGCCGTCCATCGGCACCGCGCCGAGCGACTTGTAGAAGTTGATCGAGGGCTGGTTCCAGTCCAGGACCGACCACTCCATCCGCGCGTAGCCGCGGTCGACGGCGATCCGCGCCAGCTCCAGCAGCAGGGCCTTGCCGTGGCCGCCGCCGCGGGCCTCCGGGCGGACGTACAGGTCCTCCAGGTAGACCCCGTGGGTGCCGCGCCAGGTCGAGAAGTTGAGGAACCAGACCGCGAAGCCGACCGGCTCGCCGGTGGCGTCGTCCTCGGCGATCAGGCCGAACAGGGCGGGGTTCGCCCCGAACAGCGCCTCGTGCAGCTGCTCCTCGGTGGCCACCGCCTCGTGCGGGGCCTTCTCGTACTCCGCGAGTTCACGGATCATGGCAAGGATGACGGGAACGTCGCTGGCGACGGCGGTGCGGATCATGCCGCGAGCCTACTGCTCGGGACCGGTCTCGTCCCAGGCCTGGACGGAGGTCTGGTCGACGATCCGCCCGTCCCGCAGGTCGGCCATCGACGCCATCACCACCCGTACGCCGTCGGGATAGCGGCAGGACTCCAGGAAGGCGACGTGGTCGCCCTGGACCACCACCTGTTCCAGCTTGTGGGTCATCTCGCGGCCGTAGATGTCGCTGAGCATGGCGCCGATCTCGTCCCGCCCGTGCATCACCAGGGGATGGCTGGGCTGGGTCTTGCGGTCGACCACGCGCAGTTCGGCGTCCTCGGAGTACAGCGCGAGCAGGGTCTGGGCGTCGCAGCGCTCGATGCCCTCGCGCAGGGCGCGGGCGTCGAAGGCGGGCGGCGCCGCGAAGGTGGACATGATCTCGCTCCTCCGGTCGGTTCCGTCGGCTCGTACCTTGAGCGTACGCCCGGGCCGCTCCTCGGAACCGGCCCGAGGAGCGGGATCACGGCCGGTCAGCGGGCCGGGACGGTGCGCAGGTAGTCGGCCAGCGAGCCGATCGCGGCCGGGTTGCGGGGGCTCTCCACCAGGTCGACGTAGTCCATGACGAAGATCCGGTCGTTCCTGACCGCGGAGACGTTCGCCAGCGGCGGGAAGGACTTGAGGAACTGCCGCTTGTCCTCGGCGCCGGGGGTCGCGTAGTCGTTGATCACGATCACCTCGGGGTCGCGCTGCACCACGCTCTCCCAGCCGGCGGTGAACCAGGTGTCGGCGACGTCGTCCATGATGTTGGTCCCGCCGGCCTTGGCGATGATCTGGTCCGCGGCGGCGAACTTCCCGGCGGTGTACGGCTTGTCCCGCCCGCTGTCGTACAGGAACACCGACGGGTGGCGTTCGGGCTGCGGGACGGCGGCGATCCGCGCCTTGAACTCGCCGATCAGCCTGTCGGAGCGGTCCTTGACGTCGAAGATCTCGCCGAGGTTGGCCAGGTCGGTGTAGAGCGCCTCCAGCGGGTCCATCACGCCGCGCTCGGTGCCCTTGCCGCTGCGGCAGGACTCGCTGAGCACGTACGAGTCGATGCCGAGCGCCTTGAACGCCTGCGGGGTGACGCCGCTGCCCTCGTCGAAGCCGTAGTGCCAGCCGGCGAGGACCATGTCGGCCTTGGCGTCCAGCGCGGTCTCCTTGGTGATCAGCTTCTTGGAGAGCCACTGCGTCTGCTGGTAGCCGTCCTTCCAAGCCACCTTGTCGACCTTCCCCTTGTCGTCGGGCATCGCGTAGCCGGCCATGCGGTCGGCGAGGCCGAGGGAGAGCATCAGTTCGGTGATGTTGACGTCGTTGGTCACCGTGCGGGCGGGCTTTTGGGCGAAGGTGAGCTTCTCGCCGCAGTTCTCCACGGTCACCGGGTAGTGGGCGGAGGAGGCGGCGGACCCGGCCGGGGCGATCTCGGCGCCGCAGGCGGTGAGTCCGAGGGTGAGCAGGGCGGCGGCGGCAACGGCTTTGGTGCGCACGGTTGTTCCTTCGGGGAGGTCGGGGGACGATCAGGGGAGGCGGTCGAACAGCAGCTGGAGGGCGCCGGTCTCCGGGTGCCGGACCGGGGTGGCCCGGACGCCGAACACCTCGGCCAGCAGGGCGGGTCGGAGCACCTCGTGGGGCGGGCCGGAGGCGACGATCCGGCCGGCCCGCAGCACGTACAGCAGGTCGCAGTGGCCGGCCGCGAGGTTGAGGTCGTGCAGCGCGGTGAGCACCGTCGGCCCGGCCTCGCGGGCCAGCGCCAGCACCTCCAACTGGTGCGCGATGTCCAGGTGGTTGGTGGGTTCGTCCAGCACCAGCAGCCGGGGCTCCTGGACCAGCGCGCGGGCGAACAGCACCCGCTGCTTCTCGCCCCCGGACAGGCTCAGGAAGCCCCGCTCGGCGAGGTGTTCGGCCCGGACCTTGCGCAGCGCCCGCGCGCAGCGCTCCCCGTCCCCGTCGGCCGGGGCGCCGAAGCCGCGCCGGTGCGGCAGCCGGCCCATGGCGACCACCTCGGCCACGGTGAAGTCGAACTCGGCGGAGTGCTCCTGGGACAGCGCGGCCACCCGCCGGGCCGTCTCGCGGGCGGTGAGCGCGTGCAGGTCGTCGCCGTCCAGCCGGACGGCCCCGCCGGCCGGCTTCAGCACCCGGTAGACGCAGCGCAGCAGGGTCGACTTGCCGCTGCCGTTGGGGCCGATCAGTCCGACCACCTGCCCGGCGGCGGCGTCCAGGCTGACCTCGTGCACCAGCCGGGTGCCGGCCAGCTCCACCGAGACGGCGTCGACGGCGAGGTCCTGGGCCGGCGGCGTGTTCGTCGGGCCGGTCACCGGCGGCCTCCGAACGCCTGGCCGCGGCGGCGCATCATCAGCAGGAAGGCGGGCACCCCGAGCACCGCGGTGAACACCCCGACGGGCAGTTCGGCGGGCGCCAGCAGGGTGCGGGAGGCGATGTCCACCCAGACCAGCAGCAGCGCCCCGGCGAGCGGCGCGACCACCAGCACCCGGCGGTGCCCGGCGCCGACCAGCATCCGGGCCAGATGCGGCACCAGCAGTCCGACGAAGCCGATCGCCCCGCTGACCGCGACCACGGTGCCGGTGACGGCGGCGGTCACCACGAACAGCTCGCGGCGCAGCCGGTCCGGGTCCACGCCGAGCGAGGCGGAGGTCTCGTCGCCCATCGCGAGCGCGTCCAACCGCCCGGCGGCGCAGGCCAGGTAGGCCAGTCCGGCCAGGACGGTGCAGGCGGCGATCGGCACCGAGCCCCAGGTGGCGCCGCCGAGGCTGCCGAGCAGCCACATCATGGCGTCGCGGGCGGCCTCGCCGCGGTCGGCGGCGAAGACCATCAGGGTGGTGACGGCGGAGAAGCCGTAGGACAGGGCGGTGCCGGTGAGCACCAGGCGCAGCGGGGTGAGCCCGTACGCCGTCCGGGCGGCGAGGTAGACCAGCGTCATGGCGACCAGCGCGGAGCCGAACGCGGAGGCGGAGATCGCCCACACCCCGAGCGAGGCGAAGGCGCCGAGCAGCAGGACGGCGTTGGCGCCGACGGCCGCGCCGGAGGAGATGCCGAGCACGAAGGGGTCGGCGAGCGCGTTGCGCACCAGCGCCTGGACGGCGACGCCGGTGGCGGCCAGTCCGGCGCCGACCACGGCGGCCAGCACGGTGCGCGGCAGCCGGATCTCCCAGACGATCGCGTACGCGGCCGCCTCGCTCGCCTCCAGCCGTCCGCCGGTCAGCCCGGCGCCCAACAGGCGCAGGACGCGGGGGAGTTCTATCCCGGAGCTGCCGAACGCGACTCCGCAGACCAGGGAGAGCAGCAGGGCGGCGGCGAGGCCGACGGCGAGCGGCAGCGTGGGTATGCGACGAACGGGAGGACTACTCACTGAGCGGGCGCGCCTTGCCTCGGGCCGCGGATGTGCCGGGGCGGGCGCCGGCCGGGGGCGTGCCCGGGCGCCTTCCCCTCGCAGTCCGCGGCGAGTTGTCGGGAGTTCGGCGGCCGAGGGCGATCGGGCTGGCGCGGCCGTGGGGACTGCTCCCCGGGCCGTGCTCACCGTTGCGGGTCAGCGCCGGATTCACACCGGACTTCCCCCTCGGACGCCCTGGCAGCATAACAGGCGCTTAGGCTAGGCACCCCTTACCAGGTTGGATTGAGCGTGAACGCACGACCGCCCCCGTCCGGCGGAGCGGGCGGGGGCGGTCGGGGTGGCGACGCGTCAGGCTCAGGCCTGCTTGGTCTCCCAGAAGATCTTGTCGACCTCGGCGATCAGGTCCAGCAGGGCCTGGCCGGTGGCCGGGTCGGTGGACGCCTTGGCGGCCGAGGCGGCCTTCAGGGTGTCGTTGATCAGCTGGTGCAGCTGCGGGTACTTCTCGAAGTGCGGGGCCTTGAAGTAGTCGCTCCACAGCACCGAGATGTGGTGCTTGACGGCCTCGGCGCGCTGCTCCTTGATGATGATGGCGCGGGCGCGGAAGTGCGGGTCCTCGTTGGCCTGGTACTTCTCCTGGGTGGCCTTGACCGACTCGGCCTCCAGCTTGGCCTGCGCCGGGTCGTACACGCCGCAGGGCAGGTCGCAGTGGGCGTGCGCGGTGGCGCGAGGTGCAAACAGACGAGAGAACATGGGAGTCCTTCCTTAGATCGTCTTCCCGGGGCCGAGACTACCCTTCCGACCCCCGGGTTTCGCGGTCGGGCGGTGGGCCTAGGGCGAAAGACGGATCCGGAACCGGGGTAATCCGGACATCGAACCGTTGACGCTCCGTACGGCAGACTGGGGGCGGGCGGTCCGGGAGGAGGAGTCGTGGCGCGGAGCACGGAACCGGTGGGCGACGGTGTGGGCGGCGCGGTGCCGTTCGGGCTGGTCGACGTGGCGGGCCCGTCGATGATCCCGACCCTGCGCGAGGGCGACCAGCTGCTGGTCCGCTACGGCGCGCCGATCCGGCCCGGCGCGGTGGTGCTGTTCCGGCACCCCTTCCAGCAGGACCTGCTGGTGGTGAAGCGGGCCGCCGAGCGCCGTCCGAACGGCTGGTGGCTGCTGTCGGACAACCGCCCGGTGGACAGCGACAGCCGCAGTTACGGCCCCGTCCCGGACGAACTGGTGCTCGGCCGGGCGCTGCTGCGGCTGCGCCCGGACCCGGCCTGGCTGGCGCCGGGCCGCCGCCTGGAGCGGCTGCTGCTCGGCCCCAGGCTGGCCCGGGTGCCGGGCCTGGCCCGCCGGCTCGGCGCGTGGGTGGAAGAGGTCTGAGGCCGCCCGGCTTCCGGTGCTGGCTTCCAGTGCCCAGCTGCTAGCTCTCGGTGCCCAGCGCGGCCTCGGCCTCCTGACGCTTGCGGGCCCGGTAGGCGGCCACGTTGGCGCGGGTCGCGCAGCGGTCCGAGCAGTAGCGGCGGGAGCGGTTGGTCGAGGTGTCCAGGTAGGCGTTGCGGCAGGGCGCGGCCTGGCAGATGCCGAGCCGGTCGGCGCCCAGCTCGGTGAGGTGGACGGCCAGGCCCATGCAGGCGACCGCGCTGAAGTGCGCGGTGGCGGTGGGCGAGTTGTCGGCCAGGTGCAGGTGCCAGCGCGGCCGCCCGGCGTCGTCCAGGTGGTCGTGCCCGGAGATCAGCGGGCTGACGGGGTACTCCATCAGCAGGCTGTTCAGCAGGTCGACGGACCGGACTTCGTCCCCCTCGGCGGCGGCCTCGAACACCCCGCGCAGCCTGGTCCGCACCGCCCGCAGCCGGGGCACGTCGGACTCGTCGGCGAGCGCGGCGGCCCGGGCGCCCTCGGAGAACAGGGCGCGCACCGCCTCCACGGAGGTCAGCGTGTCGGTGCCGCGCTCGGGCTCCTCGGTGTTCACCAGCCGAACGGCGAGGTCGGCGTACGAGGCGAGCTCCACGGAGGTCCTTCCAGAGATTCGGGTTCGGTAACGGGCTGACTGCCTCCAGCCTATTACCTGGTGAGGGAAAGCGGCGGCGCCCGGCAGGAAACCGCCTGCCGGGCGCCGATCGTACGGGCTCAGAGCACCTTGGAGAGGAAGGCCCTGGTGCGTTCGTGCTGGGGGTTGGTGAGCACCTCGCGGGGGTTGCCGGACTCGACCACCACGCCGCCGTCCATGAACACCAGCGCGTCGCCGACCTCGCGGGCGAAGCCCATCTCGTGGGTGACGACGACCATCGTCATCCCCTCCTCGGCCAGGCCGCGCATGACGTCCAGCACCTCGCCGACCAGCTCCGGGTCGAGCGCCGAGGTGGGCTCGTCGAAGAGCATCAGCTTGGGCTTCATGGCCAGCGCCCGGGCTATCGCCACGCGCTGCTGCTGGCCGCCGGAGAGCTGGGAGGGGTAGTTGCCCGCCTTGTCGGCGAGGCCGACCCGCTCCAGCAGGGCCATCGCGCGCTCCCGGGCGGCGGCCTTGCTCTCCCGCTTGACCTGGACCGGGGCCTCCATGACGTTCTCGACGGCCGTCATGTGGGGGAACAGGTTGAAGCGCTGGAAGACCATGCCTATGTCCCGGCGCTTCAGCGCGACCTCGCGGTCCTTGAGCTCGTGGAGCCGGTCACCCTTCTGCCGGTAGCCGACCAGCTCGCCGTCCACCCAGAGGCGGCCGCCGTTGATCTTCTCCAGGTGGTTGATGCACCGCAGGAAGGTCGACTTGCCGGAGCCGGACGGGCCGACCAGGCAGAACACCTCGCGCTGCTTGACCTCCAGGTCGATGCCCTTGAGGACTTCGACCAGGCCGTAGGACTTGTGCACGGCCTCGGCGCGGACCATGGGTTCGGCGGCCGCCGAGGAGTCGGCGGGCGTCTTGGTCAGATCGGTCATACGTGACCACCTCCCTCAAGCCCCGGGACGACGTCGGCGGTCGTCTTCGGGGTGGGCTTCCCGGCGAACAGGTTCCGCACTCGTTGCAGCGGCGTGGGCGGGAGGGTGCGGTTGGAACCACGGGCGTAGTGGCGCTCGATGTAGTACTGGCCGATGGTCAGTACGGAGGTGAAGAACAGGTACCAGAGGCTGACCACGATCAGCAGCGGGATGTTCTGGTAGTTCCGAGAGTAGATGACCTGGCCGGCCCGGAAGATCTCCTCCAGGGAGATCACGGAGACCAGCGAGGTCGTCTTGAGCATCGAGATGGTCTCGTTGCCGGTCGGCGGGATGATCACCCGCATGGCCTGCGGCAGGACGATCCGCCGCATGGTCTGGAACCGGCTCATGCCGAGCGCGTGCGCGGCCTCGGTCTGGCCCTCGTCCACCGACTGGATGCCGCCGCGGACGATCTCCGCCATGTACGCGGCCTCGTTGAGACCGAGGCCCAGCAGCGCGGCGACGAAGGTCGGGATCAGGACGTTGGTCTGCTCCGACCAGAACTCCGGCCCCCACGGCACGCCGATCGACAGCTTGGCCCAGATCAGGCCGAGGAAGTTCCACATCACCAGCTGCACCAGCACCGGGGTGCCGCGGAAGACCCAGATGTAGACCCAGGCGGTGCCGGCGAGCAGCGGGTTCGGCGACAGCCGCATCACCGCGAGGATGATGCCGCCGACCACACCCATGAGCATGGAGAGAACGGTCAGCTCCAGTGTCACGACCATGCCGTGCACGATGCTGTCGTGGAACAGGTACTGCCCGACGATGTCCCACTTGAATGCGGGGTTGGTGAAGAGGGCGCTCAGCAGCATCGCCGCGAGCACGGCGATGACGACTGCGCCCGCCCAGCGTCCGGGGTGGCGAACCGGGATGGCCTTGATCTCAGGCCGTCCCTGCTCAGCCGACCCCTTGTCCAGAGAGTTCACGGTGTGGCCTCGGGGGAGAGATGAAACGTACGAGTGGTCAGCTGACGGCGCCGTTGACGGTCGACTTGTCGATGGCGCCGGCCTCGACGCCCCACTTGGCGAGGATCTGCTTGTAGGTGCCGTCGTCGATCAGAGACTGGACGGCGCCCTGGATGGCCGGGGTGAGCTTGGAGCCCTTGGCCAGGGCTACGCCGTAGGGGGCCACCCCGTAGGTGTCGCCGAGCTTCTCCAGCTGCCCGCCCGCCTGCTTGATCGCGTAGTCGACGACCTGGGAGTCCGCCATCATCGCCTGGTCGCGGCCGGAGACCACGGCGTTGGTGACGTCCGTCTGGAGGTCGAACTTGTCGCCGTCGTTCTGGATGCCCGGCTTGCCCGCCTTGGCGCAGTCCGGGTTGCGGGTGTCCTTGATCTCGTCGGCCTGGGTGGTGCCGGTCTGGACGGCGACCTTCTTGCCGCAGAGGTCCTTCGGGTCGATCTTCTCCGGGTTGCCCTTCTTGACCGCGACGGCGCTGCCGGAGTTGAAGTAGGTCACCATGTCGACGACCTGCTCGCGCTCCTTGTTGTCCGTGAAGGACGACATGCCGAGCTGGAACTTGTTCGACTGGATGCCGGGGATGATCGCGGTGAAGCCGGAGTCCTGGACCTCGGCCTTCAGCCCGAGTTTGGCGGCGATGGCGTTGGCGAGATCGACGTCCATGCCGATGACCTTGCCGCTGTCGTCCTTGAACTCGTCCGGCGCGTAGGAGGCGTCGGCGCCGACCACGAGCTTGCCGGCCGACTTGATGTCGTCCGGGACGAGGGCGACCAGCTTGTCGTCGGCCTTGACCGTGTTGACGGTCGCGGTGGCGTTGGGTGCGCCGGTGTCCTCGCTCTTGCTGCTGCACGCGCTCAGCACGAGGGACACGGAGACTGCGGCCACGCCGGCCGCGAGGAGACGGGTGCGCTGGGTACGGGCGGTCATGAGGGGGATCTCCTCCTGGGGAGAGAAATCGGGCGGAACACGCCGCGGGAGCGGCGCACCGGGGCAGCGGGCCGTACGGAGCCGTACGGGTGGGGCGTGTCGCTGGTACGTCGTCGTACGTGCGGACCGGTGGTGCAGGGCCCGGGCGCAGGGGGCCGCCCGGGGTGGTGCAGGTACTGCGTCCGCCACCCTCCGCCGAGGTGGACGTTGACCGAACCGTCTCGACCAGTGGCCGGCTCGATCCGAGTTGGGGGGAATCCTGCCATCTGATGACGGTCAGGTGGCCCCCATCCAGATCAAAATCGGATAACAAGGGGGCGTCATGTCCGCTATTCGGACTTATTCCATGGCCCTGTCACTCTGCGCATACGTATGCGGATCCGGCCGTACCCGGCAGGGAGGCCCGCCGCCCGCGGTCAGATGCCGCCGTTGACCACCGCGTTCTGCGCCGCGCCCGCGGAAACGTTCCACTTGGCCAGGATCTTGTCGTACTCACCGCTGCGGATCAGCTGGTCCACCGCCTTGGCCAGGGTGTCGCGCAGGTCGGTGTCCTCCTTGCGCACCGCGATCCCGTACGGGCTGGAGGTGGACTGCCCGCCGGTCACCTCGAAGCGGTTGCCGCCGTCGGTGGTCTTCGCCGCGTAGGCGGCCACCGGGAAGTCGTTCAGGCCGGCCACGGCGGCGCCGGAGGCGACCTCGGCCAGCGCCTTGGCGTCGGTGTCGAGCCGGTGCACGGTCAACTGGCGGCCGGTGCGGGCACAGACGGCGACCTGCCGGGTGGCGATCTCGTCCTGGGTGGTGGCCTGCTGGAGGGCGACGGTCTTGCCGCACAGGTCGTCAAGGGTCCTGATCCCCTTGGGGTTGCCCTTCGGGACGACGATCGAGGTGCCGGCGATGAAGTAGTCCACGAAGTCCACGCCGGGGTTGACCTGCTTGCCGGTCTCGTCCAGCCCCTCGCGCCGCTGGCGCACGTCGCTGAACGCCGACATCACCAGGTCGACCTGCTTGGCCTGGAGGTTCGGCACCAGCTTGTCGAACGGGGTGTCCACCAGGTCGATCCGCACGTCCAGGATCCGGCCGAGCGCCTCCGCGATGTCCGGATCCAGGCCGGTCGGCTTGCCGTCCGGGCCGCGGAACTCCACCGGCGCGTAGTTGACGTCCATGCCCACGCGCAGCGCCCCGGCCGAGCGCTGGGCCTTGGGCAGCTTGGCCCGGGCGTCCTTGACCGGGTCGCCCGGGTCGGCCTGCCCGCTCCCGCCGCAGCCGCTGAGCAGCAGGGCCGCCGCGGCGGCCAGTGCGGCGCCGGAGAGGGCCGGACGACGGGCGTGGGCGAACTGAGGCATCAGGGCTGCTCCTGTGGACGGGAGGCGCGGTCGCCGGGAGGTGTCGTGGCGGTGTCCGCGAAATGGCGGACAAACGATCCTGCCATCCCGCCCTGCCAAGCCCGTTGGCGGGTGTGTCAGAATTCGGTACCGGGTGACCCCCGAACGCTCGAACCAGACCGGCGAGCCCCGACAGGCTCGGGGTGCTCAGGAACGGAAGTCATCACGTGGCTCCGTATCCGGAGTGCCGACTCCCCTCCGGGTCTGCGTTCACTCCTGCGGGTGCGCGTGCGCTCACACCGTTGCCGCCGCGGAGCCCGACGCCTCCGACGCCGGGCCCGTTCGATGCGCCGGGACGGTGATGAACGCCACGTGACGAGGACGAAAAGGCATAGGTGCGATGCCCCCGTCCGAAATACGCTCGGCTGGATAGCGCAACGCGGACAACACCAGACCCAATAAAAACCCTCATCCGAGGGCGCCGCCCGACGGCAGCGCCCCGACCCCGCCCCGGGTCCGCTTCGGCGTACCCGGTTTCCGGTTTCCGGGCGGGTCGTCCTGCCCGTCGGTCGCGCGGCCTCACCGATTCCAATGACGAAGAGGTCATCGTGGCAGCGGAGATCATCCACAGCAGCACCCAGGACACCGACGATCCGGTCGACGCCGTTTTCGCACTTCACCGCGGCGGCAAGATGGAGATCCGGGCGACCGTCCCGGTCCGTGACGCGGACGACCTGTCCCTCGCCTACACCCCCGGTGTCGCCCGGGTCTGCACCGCCATCGCCGAGCAGCCGGAGCTGGTCAACGACTACACCTGGAAGGCCAACACCGTCGCGGTGGTCACCGACGGCACCGCGGTGCTGGGCCTCGGCGACATCGGCCCGCAGGCCTCGCTGCCCGTGATGGAGGGCAAGGCGATCCTGTTCAAGCAGTTCGGCGGCGTGGACGCGGTGCCGATCGCGCTCGACTGCACCGGGGTCGACGAGATCGTGGAGACGGTCGTCCGGCTGGCGCCCTCCTTCGGCGGCGTCAACCTGGAGGACATCTCCGCGCCCCGTTGCTTCGAGATCGAGCGCCGGCTCCAGGAGGCCCTGGACATCCCGGTCTTCCACGACGACCAGCACGGCACCGCGATCGTCACCACCGCCGCCCTGTGGAACGCGGCCAAGGTGACCGGCCGTGAGATCGGCTCCCTGCGGGCCGTCATCTCCGGCGCCGGCGCGGCCGGCATCGCCATCGCCAAGATGCTGCTGGCGGCGGGCATCGGCGACGTGGCCGTCTGCGACCGCAAGGGCGTGGTGTACGAGGGCCGCGGCGACCTGACCGACGTCAAGGCCGAGATCGCCGCGCAGACCAACCGCTCGGGCCTCAAGGGCTCGCTGGCCGACGCGCTGGCCGGCGCCGACGTGTTCATCGGCGTCTCCGGCGGCACCGTGCCGGAGGAGGTCGTCTCGACCATGGCCGAGGGCGCGTTCATCTTCGCGATGGCCAACCCCAACCCGGAGATCCACCCCGAGGTCGCGCACAAGTACGCGGCGGTCGTCGCCACCGGGCGCAGCGACTTCCCGAACCAGATCAACAACGTGCTGGCCTTCCCGGGCATCTTCGCCGGCGCCCTCCAGGTGCGGGCCTCCCGGATCACCGAGGGCATGAAGCTGGCCGCCGCCAAGGCGCTGGCCGGCGTGGTGGCCGACGAGCTGACGCCGCAGAAGGTCATCCCCTCGCCGTTCGACGAGCGGGTCGCCCCGGCGGTCAGCAAGGCCGTCGCCGAGGCCGCCCGCGCCGAGGGCGTGGCGCGGATCTGACGGCGGGTCCGAGGAATCAGGGCCTGAAGGACCGAGGCCGGGACACGCGTCACACTCGCGCGTGGTTCCCGGCCTCGGCCGTCCCGGCTATCGTCCGGGGCATGTTTGCTGCCTACGCCGCACGTATCGACGCCGACGACCCGCTCAGCGGACTGGAGTTGGGCGAACTCCCCGAGCCGCAGGCCCGCCCCGGGTGGAGCGTGGTCACGGTCCGGGCCGCCAGCCTCAACCACCACGACCTGTGGTCGCTGCGCGGGGTCGGCCTGCCCGCCGAGAAGCTGCCGATGATCCTCGGGTGCGACGCCGCCGGGGTCGACGAGGACGGCAACGAGGTGGTCATCCACTCGGTGATCGGCCAGACCGGCCACGGGGTCGGCCCCAAGGAGCCCCGGTCCATCCTGACCGAGCGCTACCAGGGCACCTTCGCCCAGCAGGTGGCCGTGCCCACCTGGAACCTGCTGCCCAAGCCCGCCGAGCTGAGCTTCGAGGAGGCCGCCTGCCTGCCCACGGCCTGGCTGACGGCGTACCGGATGCTGTTCACCAACGCCGGGGTGAAGCCCGGGGACACCGTCCTGGTGCAGGGGGCCGGCGGCGGGGTGGCGACCGCGCTGATCGTCCTCGGCAAGGCGGCCGGCCTGCGGGTCTGGGTCACCGGCCGGGACGAGGCCAAGCGCCGCCGGGCCGTCGAGTTCGGCGCGGACGCGGCCTTCGAGAGCGGCGCCCGGCTGCCCGAGCGGGTGGACGCGGTGATGGAGACGGTCGGCGCCGCGACCTGGTCGCACTCGGTGAAGGCGCTGCGCCCGGGCGGCACCATCGTCATCTCCGGCGCCACCTCCGGACCCAACCCGAGCGCCACCGAGCTGAACCGGATCTTCTTCCTGGAGCTCAAGGTGGTCGGCTCGACCATGGGCACCAAGGAGGAGCTGGCCGGGCTGCTGGCGCTGTGCGCCAACACCGGCGTCCGGCCGGTGATCGACTCGGTGCTGCCGTTGTCCGAGGCCCGGGACGGCTTCGCCCGGCTCGCCAAGGGCGAGGTGTTCGGCAAGGTCGTGCTGACGCCCTGACGCCCTGACGCCCTGACGCCCTGACGCCCTGACACCCCGGTATGCGTGGCGGCCCGGTGCCCCGTCGGACGGGACACCGGGCCGCAGCCGTACGGTCAGCCGAGCAGCCGCTTCAGCCGCTCGCCGGCCGCGCCCAGCACCGAGCGGGCCTCGGCCAGCTTGTCGGTGCTCACCCCGCCGTCCCGGGCGGCGTCGCGGACCTGGTCGCGGAAGCGGTCGAGCAGCCGCTCCAGCTCGCGGGTCGGCTCCCCGGCCGGGTCGGTGTGCGCCCACGACGGCAGGTCGGCCGGGGTCTCGTGGTCGCGGCCGGCCCGGTCGTCGTCCTTGTCCAGGTCGATCCGGGTCACCGTGACCCGCTCCTGCGGTGCCTCCTGCGCGGCCTCCTCCGGCGCCTCCGCCGGGTGCCCCCAACGGGCCGCGTCGGCCAGCCCGGCCAGGCCCTTGGTCAGCTCGGACAGGCCCTCGGCCAGCCCGGTCGGCCAGTCGCCCTTGGCCGCGTGCTCGCGCACCTGCTGCTCGACCCGGCGCTTGATCCGCAGCGCCTCCTGCTGCGCGGCGGTGCGGGAGGCCTTGGCCTGCTCGCGCAGCCGGCGGGCCTCCTCCTCGGCGGCCTTCGCCTTGGCCTTGGCGGCCTTCTCCTGTTCCCGGGCGCGCTTGGCCTGCTCCTTGGCCTGCCGCTTGAACTGGGTGAACTCCTCCTTGGCCCGCTGCCAGGACTCGTTGTCGCCCCAGGGGCCGGCCCACGGGTCACCGCCGCCGGCCCCGGTGCGGTCCGGCCGGGGAGCCTGCTTGGCGGCCTGCCACAGCTCCTCGCGCAGGTCCTTGGCGCTGTCCCGGACGTCCTCCCGGATCGCTCCGGCGAGCTGCGCCACGGATTCGTGGATCTCCAGTTCCAGCTCGTCCAACTCGGCCTGGCGGGCCTGGAGTTCGACCCGCCCGGCGTCGGTGAGCCGGTAGACCTTGCGGCCGCCCTCGGTGCTGTGGCTGACCAGGCCCTCCTGCTCCAGCTTGGCCAGCCGCGGGTAGACCGTGCCCGCGGAGGGGGCGTACAGGCCCTGGAAGCGCTCCTCCAGCAGCCGGATCACCTCGTAGCCGTGCCGCGGGGCTTCGTCCAGCAGCTTCAGCAGGTAGAGCCGGAGCCGGCCGTGGCCGAACACGGGGCTCATCTCAGGCCTCCCTGGTGAGATCGGGACCGGTGGGCTTGTCGAGGCTCGGGGCGGCCGGGAGCTCCTTGACCACCGCCGGGGCGTCGTCCTCCGCCTCGGGGCGGTGCAGCACGGTGACCGCGCCGGAGACCGTGGTGACGTTGAGGCTGCCGCGGCCCTCGCCCAGCCGGCCGGAGATCTTCTTGGCGCCCCAGGTGCTGCTCATCTCGAGCTGGTCGAAGGTGCTGGAGACGTCGCCGCTGGTCGAGCCGGCGTCGACGGTGGCGTCGGCCAGCGAGGGGATGCGGACCACGACCGGGCCGCTGACCGTGTTGACCTTGACGTCGGTCTCCCCGGCCACGTCGAGGTCCAGGGTGACGGCGCCGGTCACGGTGTTGGCCTGGACCCGGTCGGCGGTGCCGGCGATCACGGTGAGCTGCCCGGAGACGGTGTTGACCTTGAGCTGGCCGCCCACCGCCTGGGCGTCCACGTCGCCCGTGACGGTGCCGGCGTCGATCCGGCCGGTCAGCCCGGCCAGGGTGGCGTCGCCGCTGGCGCTCTGCACCGAGACGTGCCCGTCGATGCCGGTGACGGTGGCGTCGGCCGAGACGGTGCCGACCTTGACCTCGGTGCCGGCCGGGACGGTCAGGGTGACCCCGGCGACGCGCTTGCGCTTGAAGGAGTCGAAGAAGTTGCGGACCGAGCCGACCGACTTGATCCAGTCGCCGAACTCGCCCCAGCTGTTGATGTCCTTGTAGGTGACGGTCAGGACGCCGTCGACCAGGGTCACGTGCAGCGGCTCGCCGCGGAGCTCGCTGACCTCCAGCCGGGCCGGGCCCTCGGCCGCGACCACGTTGACCGTGCCGTCGATGATGCGCACGTGCAGCGCGCGGACCGCGTCGTCGAAGGTGATCCGCTCGGGACCGTCGACCGTCCACTGGCTCATCTCTGCCGCCTCCCGTTGTCGATCGCGAT
Source organism: Streptomyces sp. FH025 (assembly GCF_017427025.1). GTDB lineage: Bacteria > Actinomycetota > Actinomycetes > Streptomycetales > Streptomycetaceae > Kitasatospora. Next base: position 1,105 of record NZ_JAFLNG010000061.1, on the reverse strand, counting down.
GTATCGCGTTCTCTTTTAAAGACGATATATCGCGTGCCGGGAAAAGCAAGCGGTTCCGCCCCCGAGACGGCCCGGACACACCCCGGAGCCACCCCCTACGGGGGACGTGCGAAGGGCCCGGGAGGCGATTGCCTCCCGAGCCCTTCGGCGGCCGTCACCGGGTCACTCGTCGTCCTCGTCGTCGAGCCGGGCCAGCCAGGTGGCCAGCCGCTCGACGGGGATCTCGAAGTCCGGGTTGAGGTCGACGAACTCGCGCAGCCGCTCGGCCAGCCACTCGAAGGTGACCTCCTCCTCGCCGCGCCGGTTCTCCAGCTCCTCGATGCCTCGGTCGGTGAAGTACACGGTTCGCTCCGGTCGGATGGGGATTGACCTGGTCAGGATAGACCGGCCCGGTCAGCCGTCGTTGCGCCAGTAGTTCAGCGACAGCTTGACGGCGCCGGTGCTCTTGTTGCCCTGCTCGATCACCTTGGCGATCACGATGCCGCCGTTGTTCCGGTTGCGGATGCAGAACAGCCGGCCCGGGGGCAGGTCGTCGAACTTGAGGTCCTTGGTGGGCTCCCGGTCGATCGCGGCCGAGCAGCTCTGCGGGGTGAGCGTGTTGTCCCGGCTGATGTAGGCGTCGGAGTTGCCGTCCAGCGAGAAGTAGCCGGCGCTGGACGGGTCCAGGGCCCACGAGGGGTAGGTGGAGTCCGGCACGACCTTCCCGGCCGACAGGTCGAAGGTGTAGCTGGAGCTGGTCGCGAACAGCTCGGTGTTCTCGTACACCACGGTGTAGACGTTGCCGCGCGGCACGGTGGCTCCCGCCGAGGGGCTCTTGGAGCCGCCGCTCTTCGTGGCGGTCGGTGTGGGCGAGGGGGAGTCCTCGTCGGTCGGGGTGGACTTCGGCGAGGCCGGCGCCGGGTTCGGGGCGGTCGGCGTGCCGGTGGCGGCGGTGTCGCTCTTCTTGCCGTCGTCCATCTTCTTCATCAGCACCACGCCGCCCGCGGCGCCGCCGACCGCCATCACCAGGGCGACGGTGAGCAGCGCCTTCCAGGACACCCCGCCCTTGCGCCGCGGCTCCGGCTCGGCCGCCGGGGCGGCGGTCACCACCGGGCCGGGCGGCGGG
>NZ_JAFLNG010000609.1 GCF_017427025.1 Streptomyces sp. FH025 | reverse complement strand
CGCGCTGCCGACTCCGGCCTGGTCCTGGAGCGCCCCGGCGAGTCCGTCGTCACCCGCCGCGAGGTCACCCCCATCGCCCCGGGCCTGACGATGACCTCCTTCGAGCGCCTCGCCGGCCCCGGCTGGATCCGCGGCAAGGTCCTGGTCGCCGACCTCGACACCAAGGGCCTGAGCGTCGACTACCTGTCCTCCGGCAAGGTGACCACCCGCCAGGGCGTCACCGAGATGGCCCGAGGCGCCGGCGCCGTCGCCGCGATCAACGGCGACTATTTCGATATGAACGCCTCCGAGGCCCCGCTCGGGGTCGGTGTCTCCCGTGCCGGCGGCCTCATCCACGCCCCTGTCGAGGGCTGGAACCAGGCCGTCACCATCGGCGCCGACGGCCTCGCCCGCATGGCGCAGGTCTTCCTCGAAGGCCACGCCGCCCTGCCCGGCGGCCGCGAGGCCACGCTCAGCGGCGTCAACACCTACGGCCTGCCCGCAGACGGCATCGGCCTGTTCACCCCCGCCTGGGGCGACGCCACCCGCACCCACGTCGCCGGCGGCTCCACCGACATCGCCGAGGTCGAACTGCGCGACGGCAAGGTCACCGCCGTACGCGACCACCCCGGCGCCGCCGTCCCCGAGGGCGCCACCGTCCTGGTCGGCCGCGAGGCCGGCGCCCGCACCCTGCGCGAGCTGAAAACCGGCGACCAGGTCGGCGTCGGCTACCGCCCCCGCGCCTCCTTCGGTGAGGTCGCCGTCGCCGTGGGCGGCTACCAGGTCCTGGTGGCCGACGGCGTCGCCCAGCGCACCGGCGAGAACGACGCGGGCGAGCTCACCGCCCGCACCGCCGTCGGCTTCTCCGCCGACAACCGCCGCATGTACCTCGTCACCATCGACGGCCGCCAGGCGGACAGCCCCGGCATCAACCTCACCGACCTCGCCGCCCTGATGCGCGACATGGGCGCCCACAACGCCCTCAACCTCGACGGCGGCGGCTCCGCCACCATGGCCGCCCGCCTGCCCGGCACCGGGTCGGCCGCAACCGTCAGCCACCCCTCCGACAACGGCGGGGAACGCGCCGTCGCCAACGGTCTGGGCCTGTTCTCCACCCCCGGCTCCGGCACCACCAAGGGCTTTGGGCTTCGCCCGGCCCAGGGCGTGGACACCGCCACCCGCGTCTTCCCCGGCCTGCACCGCACCGTGCGCGCCCTGCCCCACGACGAGGCCTACGGCCCCGTCACCGCGCCCGAGCCCGCCACCGCGTGGTCCACCTCCACCGCCGCCAAGGCCACCGTCCAGGGCCACGGCCTGGGCGCCGTCGTCACCGGCCGCGAACCTGGCACCGCCGAGGTCGCCGTCACCGCCCCCGGCGCGGAGGGGGCCGTCCTGCCGCTGACCGTCCTCGGCCCCGCCGTGCGCATCACCGCCGGCGCCGAGCCGATCGCCCTGGACGCCGCCGGCGCCACCGCCCACCTCACCGTCACCGGCTACGACGCCCTCGGCCACGCCGCACCTGTGGAGGCCACCGACGTCACGGTCACCGGCGCAGACGGCGTCGCCCAGGCCACCACCGCCGACGACGGCACCATCGCCCTCAAGGCCCTCGCCGACGGCACGTCCGCCACCCTCACCCTGACCGCAGGCGCCCTGCGAACCTCCGTCGCCGTCACCGTCGGCATGACCGAGAAGCCCTTCACCGACCTCGTCGACGCCGCCGCCTGGAAGTCCGGCAACGACCGCGCCCCCGGCGGCTCCCTCACCCCCGCCCTGGGCCACGACAACGCCCAAGGCCTGCGCCTGGCCTACGACTTCACCCACTCCACCGGCACCCGCGGCCAGTACGCCATCGCCCCCGAGGGCATCGTGCTGCCCGGCCAGCCCCGCGCCCTGACGATGTGGATCGAAGGCGACGGCAACGGCGCCTGGCCCCGCATCCAGTACCGCACCGCCGCCGGCGTCACCGCCAACCTGGACGCCCCCATGGTCACCTGGACCGGCTGGCGCAAGGTCGAATTCCCCGTCCCCGCCGGCGTCCAGTACCCGCTGACCTTCCAGCGCTTCCGCCTGATGGAGACCAGCGCCGCCCGCTCCTACACCGGCGCCCTCACCCTCGCCGACCTGCGCGTCAAGGTCGCCCCCGACGTCGACCTGCCCGCCCAGCCCCGCGTCACGGACCCCGTCGTCCTCACCAACGGCACCGTCGACGACCGCCCGCTGCGCGTCGCCGTCATGTCCGACGCCCAGTTCATCGCCCGCAACCCCGACAGCGACATCGTCCAGGCCGCCCGCCGCACCCTGCGCGACATCGCCGCCGCCAAACCCGAACTCCTCATCATCGACGGCGACTTCGTCGACGAGGCCGCCCCCGCCGACTTCGCCCTCGCCCGCACACTCCTCGACGAGTTCGACCAGCTCACCGGGCGCACCGTCCCCTGGCACTACGTGCCCGGCAACCACGAGGTCATGGGCCCCGGCACCATCGACAACTTCAAGGCCGCCTTCGGCGACACCACCCAGGTCTTCGACGTCAAGGGCACCCGCTTCGTCACCCTCAACAGCTCACTGGGCACCCTGCGCGCCGGCGGCTTCGACCAGATCGCCACCCTGCGCACCGCCCTCGACGGCGCCGCCAAGGACCCCTCCGTCACCGGACTGCTCCTCTTCGAGCACCACCCCACCCGCGACCCCCTGCCCGACCAGGGCAGCCGGCTCGGCGACCGCAAGGAGGCCGCCCTCGTCGAACAGTGGCTCGCCGACTTCCGCGCAGGCGGCAAGTCCGCCGCCATGGTCACCGGCCACGTCGGCGCCTTCCACGCCCAGAGCATCGACGGCGTCCCCCACCTGATCAACGGCAACTCCGGCAAGGGCCCCGCCGCCGAACCCGACCGCGGCGGCTTCACCGGCTGGACCATGCTCGGCATCAACCCCGCCGCCGGCCGCGTCACCGACCCCTACGCCGTCCCCGACGACACCTCCGCCTGGCTGCGCGCCGAGACGCGCGCCCGCGCCGACACCGTCGACCTCAACGCCCCCGCCACCCTCGGCCTCCTGGAGACCACCCCCGTCAGCGCCACCTTCACCCAGGACGGCGAACGCACCGTCCCCGTCGCCTGGCCCGTCACCGCCCAATGGGGCGGCACCGGCGTCCACATCGGCACCGCCGCCACCGCACCGCTCGGCACGGTGGCCGCCTACGACCCCGCCACTCGCACCCTGACCGGACTGCGCCCGGGCAGCGCGACCTTGAGCGTCACCGTCGGCGGCGTCAAGGCCGAACAGCCGCTCACCGTCGGCTCGTTGCCCGCCTGCACCACCGCCGTGCGCGGAAAGCACTCCTCGCTCGCGATCACCTCCGGCGTCACCTGCCTTCAGGGCGCGAGCATCGACGGCCCGGTCCTGGTCCAGCCCGGCGCCGCGCTGGTCGCGCTCGACTCCACCGTCGCCGGCCCGCTCTCCGCCCGCGGCGCCGGCGCCCTGGTGCTCAGCGACACCACCGTCAGCGGCCCCGTCGCCGTCACCGCCACCACCGGCACCACGGCGATCCTGCGCTCACAGGTGTCCGGCCCGCTGCACCTGGCCCTCAACGCCGGAGGCACCCTGCTGGCCGGCACCACCGTGCGCGGCCCGCTCGATTGCACCGGCAACACCCCGGCCCCGGTGGGCGGCGGCGGCCTCGCCAACACCGTGAACGGCCCCAAGAGCGGCCAGTGCGCGAAGCTGTGACGAATCGCCGTTGAGTCCCGGCGGCGGCCCCCCAGAGGGCCGCCGCCGTTTCGCGTCGGAGCCGGATGACCGCTGACCGGATCGCGGGAATCCCCGGCCGGGCGACCTCCTGGGATGGGCCCGGAGCCTTCACCGCATTGCCAACAAATGATTCTTCCCTTGCGAACACTTGAACCTGACATATGATCAGTTCGCCGAATGTCGAGCCGTCGGCTCCTGACTCGAGCCGATCAGTCCGGGGGGACGAACGTGTATCCAACGCGCACGAATCGAAGGTTCGCCAGCGGCTTCACTCCGAAGGTGCTGCGCGGAGCGGACTTCGAGCAGACGGCCCTCCTGGTGGCCCGGGACGGAACGGCGCGCTGATCCTGACCCGCGTACGTTCGAAGAAGAGAGGCGCGCCGCCCCGTGCCAGTTCCCCACCCGACCACCGCCCGGATCACCGTCATCACGACACGGGCCGTCCTGGTCGCCGAGACCGTCGTGAGCCTCTGGAGCGCCGTCATGCTGTGGACGCTGCGCGATCTGGCCTACCTGGACGATGACGGCACCGACTTCTTCCGGCACCGGACGGCGATCCGGCCCGCGCTGGCCCTGCTGTGGGCGGCGCTCTGCGGGGCGGCCGTCGTCGCCTCCGTCCGCCGCCGTCCCGGCGCGCGCGGCCCAGCACACCTCTTCACCGCCGCCGGGGCGGTGCACCTCCTGGGTGCGGTCTGGACGGCCGCCCACGGGGCCTGGCCGCTCGCGGCCGGCCTCCTCGCCGTCGCCGCCCTGCTGCTGTACGCGGCCCGTTCGGCGGTCCGCTGACGGCCGGCACGCCGGGTGGCTCACCCGCCGACACCACCGCCAATCCCTGGGTGGTCAGCATCCCGATCAACCCCAGTGACCACAAGTGGACCTGGTGGGCGTGCGCCTACGAATCTCTGACGAGACGCCACCACGAGAAGCAGCGGGCCCGGACCGCGTCGAGCGGTCCGGGCCTGGGGCTGACCCCACCACCAGCCC